>CAMVLM010000011.1 GCA_947168335.1 uncultured Butyrivibrio sp.
AAATGTAACGTGTGCCCTTGCTCTTGTCTTTTTTCCTGAACTGATAAATGTATATTTTGCATCGGCGGTGCGCAGATTATCCCGATAAAAACATCCATCCTGCAGCACCTCGCCATACTCAAGAACCACCTCTTTATCAAGTGGAAGATCGACATCAAACTCAGCCCAGCCTGTAATCTCCTGTCCGAAATCAAGAACAAGCTCTTCTTTTTTGGTAACTATCAGTTTCTCAGGTATCAGAACCTCATGCTTTCGCACAGGTACTCCTGTCATTGGCGCAAGGATTCCCTTGGGAGCCTCTGCAGTTTTTACCCCGGAAATATCCCTTTCAGAAGGCTTCTCCAGAGTTCCCATCTTTCTGTCATCAAATATCTCACCATCATAGATTCCGGACAAAACTACCGGTGCTTTGAGGCATTTCCACGTATCATCAGTTGAAACAACTTTCGCAGAATCCTTCGTCGTAAGGATCAGATCTGCAATAAGCTTAAACTCATCGCCATAGTATTCTCTCATCTGTCCGTGAGCAAGATATCCAAAACGTCCTTTGTACCAGCCATTTCCCAGCATGACATCTATTGTGTTTTCTCCTGCCTTAAGGTATTTCTCCACAGCATAGGTCTGGTACTGTATCCAATATCTGTAGTCTGTACAGTAAGGAGTAAGGTAATCCTCTCCAACTTTCTCGCCGTTTATATATACTTCATAAAGACCAAGTCCGCAGATATAAAGCCTTGCCTTTTTCATGTCGGATATCTCTTCATCCGTAAGGGAGAAGCTTTTTCTCATAACCGGATGTATTTCACGGGAAAACAGCGGACTTATCCACTTTCCCTGAAACTCTCCGGGATGACCCCCTTCAAAGGTCTGTATATCACTTTCTGCGCTGTCTCCGTTTTCACATTCGGCACTGATTTTCCAATAGTAAGTAACCCCCGGCTTCAATTCCAGTGTCGGAGTATATGCTCCTGCGAAAATTCCGCTTCCCCTCTCCTTGTGGATAACGTTGTGAAACTCTGCATCATCGGACAGTAAAAACTCTGCATCTGCCACATTTTCGTCAGCAGTTCCATCATATTTCCAGGAAAAGGTAATTGAATCAAGATCAATTCCTATGGGACATATCTGATAATTACACCTTGTATCTGTTATTTTCATACTTATCCTCCAGATCAGCCTCCGTAATATACCGGAAACCAGATTCTCATCTCCTCACACTTTCCGCCCTGCCGCAGCAAGTTCATCTACCATATTGATAGCCAGAATATTCCAGTTTATAAAGCCTCCGTTCATCACAGGTTTTCCTGTAAACGGATCGTAATATTCGTGCATACATCCCGTTTCCCAGATATCCTCGCACAAAAGATTTACACTCTTTTTGCACATATCCTCTGCCTCTTCCAGATAGCCGTAATTCAGCATACCTTTAAAGACGCAGTAATTTGCAACAAGCCATATGGGCCCAAGCCAGTTTGAAGGATTATTGGTTGCTTCCAGATTGAACATCTTCTCGTTTTTCCCAAGAGTACATATTCCGTAATCACTTGTGAAAGCATCCTCATCATGGTAATGTGCCTTAAGCTTTTCTGCCTCTTCACCGGTTGCAAAGCCTGCAAGAAGGGGCAAAAATCCTGACCATGTGGCAATCCTTATGGGAATACTCTTCCAGAAAACACCAAGTCCCTTGTGAAACCAGTCATATTTTCTGGTGCATACATCCACATCAACCGAATAGAAAAAACCATCCCTTTTGTCAAAGCACTCCTCATGAACTGCCTTTTCCAGCTTCTCTTTTTTATCAAGATAGTATCTCTCTTTTTCCGGTTTATCTGCAGCCTTGAAGATTCTCGCCGCAGCTTCCAGTTCACTGACCATGAAGCTGTTCAGAAATATATTTGCTGTCGAGGACTTGGGTCTTCCAAAGGAAGCCGGATCGTTATCCATACCGATCATGATGTCGTCCCGCCATACGAACAGCCCGCAGTTCTCATTGAAGTAATTTTTGAAATAGCATTCAAAATATTTTTCTATATTTGGGAGCTTATCAGACACCCAAGAATAATCGCCGATCTCCCTGCTGATAATATCTATCTGCTGGCACAAAAAGGGTTTATGCAGATTCATGAGATACCCGTTTTTATGCTGGATATTCAGATAAGGTTCATCCCATTCTCCATTCTCTATCATCATTGGGATGTAGCCGTCCTCCAGCTGCCAGTCAAAGAAATTGAGAACATTTCCCTTTGCATGTTCCACGATTTTTTCTGAAAGTTCTCCGCCCCGTAATACTTTTCTCAATGGAAGAAGTGCATAGGTACACCAGTATGTATCCCAGTCCCACACATTTCCGTCATATACAGATCCGGGATCAGTAAAGGGATATTTTATAAATCCCACCGGCTTCTTCATTACGGAATCTATATTTTTCTCAAGAAATTCCAAAAGAATCCTTTTTTCATTTTCCAACATCTGACTCACTTATCCCTTCACCGCACCTGCTGTCATGCCTTCGATAATGGTCTTATTCAAGACTGTATAAAGAATAAGCATAGGCAGAATACTCATTGAAACAGATGCAAAAATTGCTCCCCAGTTCTTTGAACCAAACTCATCAGAGAAATACATAAGACCTGTCTGAACTGTCTTAAGACTGGTGTTTGATACAAAGGTCATTGAAAACAGAAGGTCGTTCCATTTGAAGAAGAACTGCAGTACAAGGACAGTAACGATGGCATTTTTCATAAGCGGTAAAACCACGTAGTACATCAGCTTGTAAATTCCGCAGCCATCAATAACCGCTGCTTCCATGATCTCATCCGGAAATGATCTCAGATAGCCGGTAACAAGATAAATGGAAAGTGACAGTCCGAATGCAACATAGGAAATGATCAGAGACCAGCCTGTGTTGTACAATCCAGCCTTGTTATAAATCTGGAAAAGGGGAATAAGTGCTGTGGCAACTGGTACCATTATTCCAAGCTGGAAATAATCCGCAACAGCCTTCTTAAACTTCCACTGCATCTTGGTTACCGCAAATCCCACAGTAACCGAGAAAAATACAATAAATATCAGAGAAACCATTGTATAGACAAGTGAATTTCTGAAGAACGTGGACATATGTCCTCTTGTCCATGCGTCTATGTAGTTTTGAAAATATAAACCATGCGGCAGTGCAAATGCAGGAAATGCTGACCACTCATACTGTTCCTTAAGTGAAGCTGTTATCATCCAGAAGATAGGATAAATGTCCACCAGGCATATGATCAGTATTACGACCTTTATCAGGATACCGCTAATGTTTTGCTTTACTTTATCTGTCATTGCTCACACCCCATAAAACCTTAGTAATAACTCTCTTTTTTGTCGAAGAGATTGATAATCCTTGAACCTGTTATGCAAAGAAGGAATATGAATATTGCTATTACGGAACCATATCCGACCTTGTTGTAAGTAAAGGCAACGGAATACATGTACATAGAAAGTGATCTTGTCGCATTTCCGGGGCCGCCGTTTGTAAGAGCAAGTGCTGATTCAAAGAGCTTAACCGTACCTGAGAAGCTGAATACCATACAGGTAATTATCATCGGACGAAGCAGCGGCGCAAGAATATGTCTGAACAGATTGAAACCGTTACAACCGTCTATTCTGCCTGCTTCTATAACATCATCCGGAATATCAAGAAGTGCTCCGTAAAGGATGATGGAATGGAAGCCTATTCCTGTCCATATGTCCATTACTTCCAGTGAGCCCAAAGCTGTTGATGCCTGTCCGATCCAGGGCTGAACCAGTGCGTTCAGACCTACTGCGCTTAAGATTGAATTGAGAAGTCCGTAATTGGGCTGAATCTCATATATCTTTGCAAAAAGCTGACCAACGGCAACCGTAGGTAAAACAACAGGGAAGAACACGATGGTTCTGACTACATTTTTGAATCTCTTAAGCCAGAAGCGGAACATAAGTGCCATGAGGAGGCCACCGCCGACCTGACCTATCATTACAATTCCAATATATTTCAAATTCACAATCAGAGAATTGCGAAAGTTTTTGTCGGATAGAAGTTGTATATAGTTTTTTACTCCGGAAAACTCCCACTTAAGTCCGGGTGATCCGGAAAAGAATGAATAATAGAATGACCATAGAACCGGCAGAACAACTATGATGGAATACAATATCAGTGCCGGTACCACGAATAATGAGATTGCTCCCTTATTTCCGAGTACTTTTTTCATAACTGACTTTTTCCTTTTCACAATTTGAGCGGGCGATATTCAGACACCGCCCGCTCATATATACTTTTAAAGTAACTATTTGATTCCTTTTCTCAGGAAACTTAATTCAGATCAATTCAAAGCTGACATATCTGCAGCATCCTGGATTGACTGCATATAGTTTTCAGGTGTCATCTCACCTGACAGAAGCATCTGTACGTTACTCTGAGCAGCATCTGAAACCTCAGAATTCATTGTTGCTTCATACCATGTGAATGCACTCTGTGCTTTTCCGATCTCATCAAGTACAAGCTTTGTATATGCTGACATCTCTGAAGCCTGTGCCGAATATGTGTAACCCTTGATTGAACCCTGAGTTGTCATTGCTTCGTCACCGATGTGCTCTACGAAGTACTTGATGAACCACTTTGTAGCTTCATCTTCTTTTGCCTTGCTCAGGCAGAGGATGTTACCACAGTTCATTGAATAAGAATCAATTGCGGATACTGACTCATCTACTGTAGGAATGTTGAAGAATCCGATTCCGTCTTCACCTGCTGCATTAGCTGATGTGTCATTAAGGTTTGATGCAAACCATGATCCATTGTAGAAGATAGCTGCTTTCCCTGTCATAAGCATGGAACCTGCAGTGTTCATATCTACTGTGTTAACGCCTTCTCCGAAGTAACCCTTGTCTGCCCATTCCTGAACCTTTGCTGCAGCTGCTACATAACCTTCGTCTGTATAAGATGCATTGCCGTCTGCTGCATTCTTAAGAGCGTCAGCGCCAAGTGTTCTTACTGTATATGCGTTGATAAGACGGGTTGCACCCCACTTATCTGCTGCACCGCATGCAAGAGGCTGGATGCCTGCATCATGAAGCTTTGCGAGATCCTCTTCAAACTCATCCCATGTTACGGGAGCTGAAGTGATTCCTGCCTGCTCAAACAATGCCTTGTTGTACCAGAAGCCCTCTACGTTAAGTCCAAGAGGAAGATCATAGATTGTATCTGTTCCTGAAAGTGTCTCCAGAAGAGAAGTTGCTGAAGGTGTAACAAAATCAGTTGAACCGATCTCATTAAGCATTGCACCTATATCAACAATCTGATCAGCCTCGATAAGATCTACGATAGGCTTTCCTGATTCATAAACGAACATATCCGGAAGGTCGTTTGATGCAACCAGAGTTGCAACCTTCTGTCTAAGGTCATCTGATGAAACAAGCTCATATTCATATGTGAAATTGGGATTAACTTCCTGATATGCCTTGCAGATGTTGTTGATAAGCACACCGTTGTCATTGTCCTCTGCCCAGATTGAAAGGATATGGAAATCCTTCTCGAGCTGCGGATCCTCGCCTGAGAAATCGCCTGTTGCAGCTGTTGTTTCAGTTGCCTCAGTTGTTTCTTCTTTAGCTTCTTCAGTTTTTTCCTCAGATGCAGCTTCTGTACTCTCAGCTGTTGCCTCCTCTGATTTCTCAGCGGGAGCTTCTGATGCTGTGTCATTATTGCTCTCTGTGGATGTGCCGCCACAACCGGAAAGAACTCCGAGAACCATGGTAGTACTCAATAGAACTGACAAAACCTTCTTTTTCATAAAACCCTCCATAAAAAATATTTAAAGTTTTTTGGTTCGCTACACCCTCGAACCGGTTACACTATGTAAGATACACTATAAGCGTTTTATGAAATAGGTGAATTTTTATATATCATGTCGGTTTTTTTTAGATTTTTTTATTTTCTTCTTTATATTCCCTGGGGGATTTACCGGTGTACTTTTTGAAGATTTCACTGAAGTAATGGACGTCAGCAACACCTACCATTCCTGCAACAACGGCAACTTTATTGCCTTCTTCCAGGAGCTTTGCAGCCTTCTCCATTCTAATGCCTGTAAGATATTTGATATATGTTTTCCCCACCGTTTCTTTAAAAAGCACACTTAAATAAGCAGGATTCATCCCAACAAGTTCTGAAAGCTCGGTAAGACCAATATCCTTGTTATAATTTTTGTCGATGTAAGAAATGATCTCATCTATTGCTTTATGACCACTGTCAGGCTTCTTCTCCTCCTCTTCAAAAGGCTCCTCTATATCAGGCTGCTCCTTTGATAATCTTTTTTCTATTCTTTTAAGTGCATCAGAAAGCTTGTCTATTGTAACCGGCTTGGTTATATAATCAACCACTCCCAGCTGGATTGCTTTTCGTGCGTACTCGAATTCCTGATAGCCGCTGATGACAATATATGCTGTGTTGAGACCAATATCCCTGCTCTGCTCAATAAGAGAAAGCCCGTCCACGTACGGAATTCTGATGTCGGTAATGACTATGTCCGGGTTCACGTTTCTGATAACGCGAAGCGCCTGCATACCGTCGTGAGCTGAACCCACAACCTCAACATCTGCGCCAATCCTTTTAAGAATCGCCTTTATTCCCTCAATAACCATGACCTCATCATCTACAATAACCAGTTTTTTCATATATACTCCCGACTAGCCGTTTTGTTTGGCGTAGTTTTCTTCCATCATCTGCTGCGTCGTAATGCGCGGAATCCTTATGGTTACTCTTGTTCCATGCCCTGTGTTTTCAAATACAGGCACATATTCCTCCCCGTAAAAGAGTTTTATCCTCTCCTTGATATTGCGAACTCCATAACCATTTTCAAGGGCATCCATATCCTCTATTCCAACGCCGTCATCCTCAACTACAAATGTCATATCCTTCTCTTCAAGAATACCCTTAACGGAAACTTCTCCTTTTTCGGCTCTTGGCTCAAGTCCATGAAATACTGCATTTTCCACAAGTGGCTGCAGGATAAAGGTAAGCATTCTCTCCCTAAGCATGTCTGCACCAATATCAATATCAAGAGAGTATTTGTCACCAAATCTGTAGCTCTGAATCTTCATATATGCCTGGATTCTCTGAACCTCATCCTGGACCATGATCAGCTTGTTTCCTTTATTCAGAGTGAGTCTGAAATTCTCAGAAAGTGCCTGGACAAACTCAGCAATCTCATCCTCATTTTTAATGATAGCCATCATATAAAGCGTATCCAGAGTGTTATAGAGATAGTGAGGATTTATCTGCGACTGCATAAGTAAAAGTTCCGCTTCTCTTTCTTTTAAATCCATCTGTGTCAGCTTGTTTTCCAGCTCAAGATTGTTATTTACCACATCCTTGAATTTCTGACCTATGCGTCCTGTTTCTGTATCATCGAATTCTGTATCAACGTGATAATTTCCCTCTCCCAGGCTCTGGATATTTTCCTCAAGAAGGTAAAGCGGCCTTGTGATATAACCTGATATCATATAAGAAACCGGCAGTGATAATCCCACAAGGATTATTCCGATAAGCAGGGCAACCATTGCAATATAGTTACTCTGCTTTGCAAGCTCCTGCTTACTGATCACATTTATAATGTCCCAGTTACTTAAGTTGTTATGCCTTCCGCTGAAAAGATACTCTTCATTCTCTTTTCCGGAATAATAACCTTTAGTTACCTGTTCAAACTGCTGCTCCGATATATACTTGGTGGCATAAACCGGAACATACTTGTTTTCATTTACAGGATCCCTTGCAACTATCATTTCATAATCGGTGCCGTATCCCTCATCCTTGCCTCCAAAGGCACCGGACAGCGCATTCTCTTTTCTGATGTTCATAACAAGGAAGCCTACATGAGTATATCCGACAGGTTCAATGATCTCCTTGATCAGAGAAAAGGTTTCATCCTCATCATCAAATATTACATTCTGAGGATAAAAAATCTCTTTACCTTTTTCTGCAGCTGCTTCCTCTATCCAGGGCTTTTTCAGAATTTCATCCTCGTAGTAATAATGAACCACTTTCCTCTGATTATCGTCATTCTGGGAGGCAAAGGAGATATTTCCCGCATTGTTCACCACAAGAATATCTCGTATCTCATTGTTCGATGAGATTATGTCAATGAGGTACTTCTGAATAATCTTGTTCTGTGATGCCGCAAATGTCTTACTTCCCGCGTTTTCTTTTGTCAGTGTGGAAATAAAAGAGTTTTCCGTGAGCAGCGATCTTGCCTGCTCCACATCAGACCTCAGGCTCAATTTAATGATCTCACTGGCAACACCAAGTGAATTTTCATGAGCCTTATAATACTGGTCTTCAATTGTTTTCCGGGATATTCCGTAAACAACTATTCCAAGTATCAAAGACAAAAACAAAGACAACCAAACAAGCGCCAAAAAGATTTGGCGCTGAATGGATAGTCTGAAAAAACCTAATTTTTTTAGAATAAAGCTAACTAATTTTCCCATGAATTATCTGATGTCGTACACACTTCTCAGTCTCAATTCCGAAGCATCACCGGAAATAATGTCCACAGTTACTTCGCCTGCGTTCATATCGAAATAGTTGTCGGAAAGAACCAGGTCTTCATTTTTATTGAGGATTTCTACTCCTCTGGCGTATGCGGAAGCCTTAACTGTAATCTTTCCATCATGAACGGTAGCGGTCAGTTCAGGATTCTTATACTTAAAGTACTTAGGCATTGTGAATATAACCGTGCCTGAAGATATGACTTCGCCATCTACCTCAGCCTGATAACTTACATAATTGTTGAAGCGGTCTGCATCGGCAAAATCCACCTTCTTAGTCCAAACACTTGAAAGTGCAGGCACATGAAGCTTTTCACCATTTCCTAGCGCATTCACGTTCTTTTCGTTTGCTTCACTGTCAAACTCACCGATACCTTCTCTTATTACTTTTCCGGATGCATCTCGAAGCTGCCATCTCACAACAGCATCAACAGCAGATCTTGTCTCGTTAGCTACGCTGAATACCGCCTCCTGTTTAACCTCTCTGGGAAGCCAGTTAAGAGTTACACCGCAGGTCATCTCTCCCTCTTCCTGGCAGGAAACCAAGACAGGTGCAAAGAATCTCTTTTCCGCATAATGAAGAGCTTTTAATCTTCCTGTATAATCCACACTTGCCCATGATGCAACAGGCCAGCAGTCATTGAGCTGCCATACAACTGCACCCATGCAGCGTCCGCGATTTCTTCTGAAGTGTTCAACACCGTATCTGATGGCATCTGCCTGAAGCATCTGGGATGCGTAAATTACGGTGGAGAAATCCGACGGATAGAGATATGTCTGCTGCATATAATTCATGATCTTTCCGTTTGCAGCACCATTTCTCTGATGTTTCTCCATGATATAGGAGAAAACATTTTTATCAGCAGGATCATCCGTGAAGGTCTCAACTGTTTTCTCTGAAGGGAATGACTGGAATCCAAACTCTGACAGGAATCTGAAATTGAACTTCCTGTACTCAGAGAAGGGCTTATTCCCGTGCCATACATCCCAGTAGTGAACATCTCCACGGTTCTCGTCATTGGGTTCATCAAAGCTTCCGCCTGATGAAGGTGATGCGGGCCAGTAATAAACCGAAGGTGCATACTTCTTCATCATGTCGGGAATTATGTGTTCAAACAGGATCATGTAATCGCGTTTTTCTGACTTCTTGGAAACCCAGACGCCGTAATCCACAAACATCTCCATCTCATTGTTTCCGCACATAAGTCCTAATGATGCATGATGGCGAAGACGTATCAGATTGTCTCTGAACTCCTCTTTAATATTTTGTTCAAATTCCGGCTCAAGGTCATAGACACCACAGGCAAACATGAAGTCCTCCCATACAAGGATTCCATATTCATCACAGATGTCAAAGAACCAGTCATCGGGATAATAGCCGCCGCCCCATACTCTTATCGAGTTGTGGTTGGCAAATACCGCTTTATCAATAAGCTTTCTGGTAACCTCGGGATTAACTCTTCCAAGAAGATGATCCTCGGGAATATAATCCGCACCCATGGCAAATATTTTTACGCCGTTAACAACAAAGCAGAATTCATTTCCCCACTCATCCTTAGCTGTGCTGCAGGTACAGGTGCGAAGTCCGATTCTCTTTTTCCAGGTATCAAGAACATTGCCGTTCTCATCCTTAAGAACCACTTCCACATCATAAAGATTCTGTCTGCCATACCCGTTGGGCCACCAGAGTTCAGGCTCCGAAATCTCAACCCTGAAGCCCTCGGTAACCTCCTGCCAGCCGATTCTCGTCTCTTCTTTTTTGTAGACTTCTCTTTTAGCAAAACTGAAAATACAGTCACTGATCTCAATATTTTTTGATCCGATATTGTTAAAGGAAAGCTTTTTCCCTGAAGGAGTATCAATATTTATGTCAAACGAAAGCCCTGATTTATCCACTGATAAATCCCTTATAACAGGCTTTATATCAAGATAAACCTTTCCGCTTTCACTGCCGTCATCACCGATAACCACATCACTGTGATCCTGCGCGACAGCAACAGTTTCAAGCCTTGCTTTAGAAAAACATACTATCGAGATTGGTCTGAAAATACCTGCATCCGGAAGGTGAGCACCCCAGTCCCATCCAAACATGCAATGAGCTTTTCTAAGATAAACAAAGCCCTGCATTGCATCTTCGCTACCCTTTGCAGGTAACTCTCTGCCTTCATAAGCCTCTTTAATAAACCTTGTAGGTGAGTGGAAATAAACCTTAAGTTCATTGTCCTCCGCAAGTAATTCCTTTATGTCAAACTCCCAGATTCTGTGCATATTATTGACATTCCCAAGGAGTGTTCCGTTCAAATATAAATCTGCAACAGTATCAAGACCATCGCAGTGAAGTATCACCATTTCTGATGAATCCGCATCATCCGGCTTTTTAAAATTACAAATATACTCATAATCATCATCCATGAGTTTGAGCGCTTTGTCTTCATTATCCTTAAAAAAGGGATCCTCCATTTTCCCTTCTCTCAAAAGATCAGTGTACACTGACCCCGGCACCACTGCAGGAATAAATTCAGAATCTCCGACCTTATGCATCTTCCAGTTTTTATCAAGTACCATAGATTTCTCCTCTTAATTCAAGTTGTTTGTTAGTAGCACCTTAAATAATTTTATCAGTAAAATAATACTTATTCAAAGAAATGGTACCACTTTATAAAAGAGGTACCATTTCGAATAATATCATGTCAATTGCCAAAGGGGGGCAATGTCTGATTTAGTTTGCAACTGTATCAAGATCCCATTTTTCGTAGATCTTAGGTACATCGCTGATAAGTCGCTTTGTATAATCAGCCTGAGGGTTAATGATTACATCCTCAGCACTTCCGGACTCAACGAACTTACCATGCTCCATGATATATACCTTATCGGAGATATAATAAGCAAGTCCAATATCGTGTGTGATAAAGATGATTGTCATATTTATTTCATCACGAAGCTTCAAAAGCATATCAAGGATTGTTGCTCTTGAGCACGCATCGATCATGGATGTCGGCTCATCTGCCATAAGGATCTTGGGCTTTAAGAGGAAGATTCTTGCGATCATAAGTCGCTGCATCTGTCCACCTGAAAGCTCGAAAGGATACTTGTTTGTAAGCTCTGCATACTTCAGGTTAACGAAGCTGCAGGCCTCTGTCTTCATCTGTATCTTCTGCTCTTCGGGAAGGTTTTTGAAACCTCTCATATTGAGACAGTCATCAAGAACTGCATCAATCTTGTAGAAGATATTGTAGGAAGAGAAAGGATCCTGGAAAATAGGCTGGATATTCTTCCAATACTCTTTCTTCTTGGCATTGGTGCTGATATCGCGGGGCTTACCCTGATACTCGATAGTTCCTTCTGTTGTGCTGATAAGACCAAGAAGCATCTTGGAAAGAGTTGTCTTTCCGCTTCCTGACTCACCAACTATAGAAATAATCTCACCTTCGTTGAAATCAAAATCAACATGGTCAACTGCCACTGTCTGAACTTTACCTACACCGAATACCTTTGTAAGTCCTCTACCTGAGAGGCAAGGCTTTGGTTCAGTCGAATTCTGTTTCGGGCTCTGGTTTTGATTCGTTGCCATTTGCATATACCTCCCTAAGTTTTCTTACTGACATCAGGCAGCGATAACATCTGCCGTTCTCAAATTCCTTCTCATCCGGTGCCATTGCTGTACATGTAGGTACTGCGTATGGACATCTGGGTGCAAATCTACAGCCCTTAGGCGGGTTCTTTAAGTTCGGAGGAGTTCCGCGAAGAGCTGTAAGCTCGTGTGCTTTCATTCCTTCCTCAGGAACAATGATTGATCCCATAAGACCCTTAGCATAGGGATGAACCGGATCAAATACCATCTCTTTTGCTGTACCAAGCTCTACGAACTGACCGGCGTACATAACAGCAATGTCATCTGTTACGTTGTACAAAAGAGGAAGCTCATGTGTGATGAAAATCATGGACTTGATGTAGCCCTTTTCCATGAGCTGTCTCATCATACGGATTACCATCTTCTGTGATGTAACATCGAGAGCTGATGAAGGCTCATCGGCGATAAGTACCTTAGGAGAAAGTATTGTTGAAATAGCAATAACTGTACGCTGTTTCATACCACCTGAGAGTTCTACTGCGTGCTTCTCAAGAACCTCTTCAGGAAGTCCAAGCTCAGCGAAACGCTCTCTTGCCATATCGTAAATTTCTTTCTTTGTCATCTTGATTCCGTGAGCGTGGATAACATCCTCTATGAATCTGATGATTTTCTGAGTAGGGTTCAGCGCATTCATGGCTGCCTGAGGGATGTAAGCGATCTCGTTACCGAGGATTTTACGACGAACATCATCAGGCTTCATGTTTGAAATTGTCTGACCATCTACAATGATATCTCCACTAATATAATGAAGCGGAGCAAAATAGTAACCCATGAGTGAAAGTGCCAGGGTTGATTTACCACATCCGGATTCTCCGGCAATACCAAGTGATTTACCCTCTTCTACCTTAAGGGAAACACCGTCAACCGCATATACGTCCTCATGGAATCTGGTTACATATTTAGTTTTGAGGTCTTTAACCTCAAGCATAACTTTTCCCATTTTTTTCCATCCTTTCAATTAATCACGCAGCTGCGGGTTGAATACCTGATCCAGACCAGTGTTCATAAGGTTCAATGAGAACGAAATGAGCGCGATCAGGATTACTACCGGGAAGTATGCCCACCATGAGCCATTAAGGTGTGCGGAATACTGCATAGCCCACTGCATCATAAGTCCCAATGTAGCAGTCTTTGTTGTTGCAGGTCCAAGGCCTATCATTGAAAGCTGTGCTTCTGCAAGGATTCCTGATGAAATCTGAAGAATCATAGCCATAACAACGTAGGATGCGATGTAAGGCAGGATATCGGTAAAGATGATCCTGAACATGCTGTGTCCTGACAACTTAGAAAGGTTAACGTGATCTCTGTTTCTCAGTGAGATAACCTGTGAACGAACAGAACGTGTTGTCCAAGGCCAGGAAGTAATTCCAATGATTATTCCTACCATCGCAATACCCCTTGCGCTATCACCAACTGAGTATGAAATAAGGATAAGAATAACGAAGGACGGTATAACTGTAAACAGATTGGTTATGAAAATAATGATATTATCTGCAAGTCCGCCCATGTATCCTGCAAGAAGTCCCAGTAACAATCCAATTGCTGTTGCGATAAGTCCTGCAAGAAGACCAATCTTAAGTGATGACTTTGTTGCTGCAACAAGTTCTGTCAAAACGTCACGACCAAAGTTATCTGTTCCAAGTACAAAGGTCTTTGTTGTAACATCTTTAATGTTTACATAGTCTGTATCCTTGATAACCTTACTCTGCTTAAGATTTCCCTCTTCATCTTTTTCAGCTATGATAACTCCGGAATCCTTCATGGCTGCAGTTATCTCATTATCAAGTCTCTTAAGAGCCTTTCTCTTAGCTGTTGTAAGTCCTGCATATTTTGTATTTTGATCGTAATTAGCTTTCCATAAGGATACAAGTCCCTCGGCATCTGTAACGTCTATCTCTGACTCAGCAACGCCTGCCTGATTGATAAGGAACTGCTGAATCTCAGCTCTTGTCTCAATATCAAGCACAGCTTCAAGCTTTGAAAATTCTTTAGGTATCTGAAGTGTATAGCTCTTACTAAGTGCTGATTCCTCAATAGATGCATAAGTACCAGGCTTAAAGAAGTTACCCTGTCCAAGCATTGCCAAAGGATCAGCAGTGACAAATATAGGATAAATAATAACTGTCAGCAGGATTAACATAAATATAATGAATCCAAAGAGGAATTTTCCTGAATGGAAAACCTGTTTGATTGTGTTTTTCATCTAATTCCTCCTTTCTTAATCCATCTGATTTGCCTTAACACGAGGATCGATAACACCATAAAGGAGCTCAACCGCAAGGTTAGCAATAAGTACCATGATTGTTATGATAAGTGTACAAGCTGAAAGGAGCGGATAATCCTGTCCGTTTACAGCGGAAAGAAGTGTCATTCCAAGTCCCGGATATGAGAAAATCATCTCTGCAACAAGAGCACCACCCATCATAGTTCCAAGTGAAAGTGCAAGACCTGTAATCTGAGGAAGCATAGCATTTCTGAACACATATCCTACGATCTTTCTATCCTTGATACCAAGGAATCTTGAATACTTAACGTAATCAGCATTTAACTCATATATTGACATTGAACGCATACCGATTGCCTGTCCACCGATTGTGATAAGAACGATTGACCAGAACGGCAACTGATAATGCGAAATAATCGATTTAATGAATGCCCAGCTCGCAGAAGGAATAAGGTCATATCCGTATCCTCCGGAGGATGGAGCAATCTTAAGTTTTATAGCAAACAGGAAAAGAAGAACTGTTGCCATACCAAATGCAGGTATATTTCCAATAAAGAGGAATAAAGGAAGGATAGCCTTATCAAAAACTCCCTTGATATATGCTGCAATAGCGCCGAGGAGATTACCAAGGAGCCATCCAACTATAATAGCAGGAAGCTGTAAGCATACTGTCCACCATACTGCCTTTGCAATGATATCAGAAACAGGTCTGGGATACTGACTAAAGGATACTCCGAAGTCACCCTTTAATGCGTTCCCGAGCCACATAAAGAACTGCTTGTACATAGGCTCGTTTATGCCGAATCTCTCAGCATAGTCATTAATAACCTTCTGGATAGCCGTGGAATCCGTCATGCCACTTACTGCCTTTGATGCTAGAGCGGAAACAGGATTTCCGGGCATCAGGCGCGGCAGAATAAAGTTGAGGATTACGGCAAAGATGAGTGTCAGAAAATACCAGAAAATCTTCTGACCATAATATTTTTTATAGCCTTTCAATTGAGAAACCTCCCTTCTGCTACTATACGCCACTAAAATGTTTGAGTTTGGTGCGTTTTTTTGATTTTCGGCCCAATTTTGGGCTAAAAAAGGACTGCCGCGTGTGCAGCTCGCCATTTAAGGCGATAATGCCCTAACGGCAGCCCCCATTTTTTATGAAATAATATTCAGTTCAAAATTACTGAACAAGCTCAAGATCGTAAAGAGCTGCAATTCCGTAACCGTCTGTGCAGTCTGTCGGAGGAATATTTCTTCCATCATCAGCTGCAGGATAGTTTGTCCATACTGACTCGTTTACAGCGTAGAACAGTGTAGGACGATACATAAGAGCAACTGCAGGGCACTCTTCAAGGAGAATTCTTGAAAGCTCTGTGTAATACTCTGTAAGCTTAGCTTCGTCTGTCTCTGTAGGAATAGCCTTAAGGATAGCTTCAGCATCATCGTTCATGTAATGTCCAAAGTTACCACTCCAGTTAGAAGGAAGCTTAGCATACTCTTCTGAGAAGTAGAACATACCCTTTGAGTAAGGGTTCATCACACCTGCACCGGGTGTTGACCACATGCAGATATCGAAGTTGCAGGTTGTCATATCATCATAGAATGAAGATGCTTCAGGGAAGTATGTCTGGATATCGATACCGATATTCTGTCCAGCTGCTGCTACGATTTCCATAGAAGCGTTCCAGTCTGACCAACCTGTAGGGCACTCAGCCTTGAAGGAAAGGTTCTTTCCGTTGTACTCACGGATTCCGTCGCCATCTGTATCAACGATGCCTGCCTCATCAAGGAGTGCATTAGCGCCGTCAACATCAGCGTTTGACCACTGAAGATCTGAAATTGCATCGAAATCAACGTACTTTCTCTCACCATCTGTAGGTCCAACTACTGATCTGGGATACTCATCGAATGTAGGTGACTGACCAGACATAGCTGATGCAATGATCTGCTCATAGTCAACTGCCATAGCGATTGCACGTCTTACTTCTTTCTGATCAAGTCCTTCTCTCTCTGTGTTGAAGAACATTGAAGGCATTACTTCGCATGCACCATAAGGAGCATCATCAAGCCATGTAGAAATCGGAAGTCCATCTTCGAGCCAGAGGTTCTGAACATCTGTGATGAACTGCTGACATACGTCAACTTCGCCCTGTGAAAGAGCAACCTGTCCAGCAGCGTTGTCCTTATAAATTGTATGAGCGATGTACTTCGGAACAGGAAGCTTGCCCCACATTGAATCAGCCTGGCCCCAGTAATTGTCATCTCTGATGATAACAGCCTTCTGATCATTAGAGATATACGGGCCATAAGGTCCTGTGTGAACCATATCTTCCATTGTATCCTGCTTAACAGCATCAGCATCTTCACCGTTTCTCTCTTCTACTTTCTGAAGATATGCTTTCTGCATCATGTAAACAGTATTAAGGAATGAAGTAACCTTAAGAGGATTAAGGTTATCAGCTTTTGCCTTGATAAGAGCAGTTGTGTCATCAACAGCCTCAACTGATTCAATATATGTTGAGAAGTCTGCACCAACAGATGACTGATACTTAACATGTGTATCAAATGTATATGCTACATCCTCAGCAGTAAACTGAGTACCGTCACTCCACTTAGCATCGGGATTGAGCTTAACTGTAAGCTCTGTCTGGTCATCGTTCCAGCTGTACTCTGAACCAAGCAGAGGATAAAGCTCACCATCAAGTGAATTGAACATGAACAGTGTCTCATAAACAAGCTCACGAGCTGATTCGTTAGCTGCCATTGCAAGACCGTTGTTTGAGTTAGCTGACATAGGGTTCCAGTCGTTGATTGTTCCCCACTGCTGACCAGCTTCATACAATGTCTCGTTTCTGGGTGTTGCCTCACCGTCAGCTGCAGCAGAAGTATCTTCGGTTGTTTCCTCAGTAGCTTCCTCTGTAGACTCTTCGGTTGTTGCCTCAGTTGTTTCCTCGGTTGTCTCTGTAGCTGTCTCGGTAGATGCCTCCTCAGTAGCTGCAGGTGTCTCCGTGGTTGTAGTTGTGCCTGATCCGCCGCCACATCCAGCAAGCATTGACAATGTCATTGCTGACATGCAGAGGATTGACATAACCTTCTGTAAGTTTCTCTTCATAACTTACCTCCCTTTCATAAATGTGTTTTGAGCACATGACTCGTACGTGATGATTTATTTTATATTTTGTTCATAATATTTTTATATCAATAATTCCACATCCATAAAAAAATATCCGCATTTGTGTAATTTGTACAAATTTACCTCAAATATGTCGTTTTTATTGTCTTATGTCACGAAAACCGCTATTTTACTGTGGCAATTATTAATAACAAATTTGAATTAATTGTGAATTTAATGTAAAATTTATATGATGATATTTATCTGATGATTGTCTTTTTATAAAAAAAGGAACTGAGTTATGCATACGAACATTCAGCTGCTTGATTGGAAACTGGAAAAGTATTATCAGGAAAAGAAGATACCCATTTGGGTCTTTGACCAAAACTATGATATTTCCTATACCAATTTTACAACTTCAGCCATCCTTAATCTGATGGAATCAATGCGTCAGATGGCCAAGAACTTTACATTGGCCCATTCAATAGAGGGATATTATCTCAATCTGGATAATCCGTACGAAATGTATTTCCTGTTGTCCAACGATATCAGCAAGCGTCAGGATAATGTTGTCATCATAGGTCCCATAATGACCATTAAGCCCAATGCTTCAATCTGGGACAGTCTCAGCTTCAGCGGTAATCTCTTCGCCGAACAGAAGCGTGTTATCGCACATGCTCTCCCCGTTCTCAGCAAAGAAGATTTCCTGTATGAACTGGCTAACTTTTTTAAGAATATAATTGATGAACAGGCTCCGAATTTCCTTTCACCATATTCCGGTACAAAAAAAGCTGCGCCTGTAAAAGAACAAAAAATGTCTTCAATGACGCAGCAAATGGACGATGTCTTCGATGACATTACTGACCTTGACGAGCTTTTAAGATTAGAGGATCTGTTCAAATTCTATATTATTAACGGAAACAGCTATAAGCTCTACTCTCTTTTCCACGATACAGACGCCATGAACATCCTTTTTCCAAACAAGGCGTCACTCAAAGACTGTGGTTTAAGAGCTGTCGAACTTCTGACTGTAGCAAAAATAGCTTCCAGGGAAAGTGGCAATGATAAAAAGGAAAGCCACCTGAGATTCGCAAAATATACCGAGCAGCTAAAGGGCGTAAAGAGCTACGAGAAAATTGCTGCGATATTAGAGAAGGCTTCAATAGAGTTTGCTCATAATTCACACGATATAAACCTTTATACACGCGAAGAGTATTCGCCTATGACTAACAAGTGCATAAAGCGCATTATCGAAAAGCTTCCTGATAAAATATCACTTGAAGATCTTGCTGCTGAACTGCACATATCCGCAAAATATCTGTCCGCTCTGTTCAACAAAGAGACCGGATCCTCAATTACGGACTTCATGCAGGATATTCGTGTTAACGAAGCCAAACACCTGCTGACCGACACCGAGCTCTCCTATCTGGAGATCAGTACACTTTTGAATTTCAGTTCGCAAAGCTATTTTAACTGTATCTTCAAAAAGAAGACAAATCTCACACCTAAAGAATTCAGAGAACAATCTCTTCAGTCAGGTTTTTCAGCAGGATTATAAAAATAAAGGCTGCGCATCAATGCGCAGCCTTTTTACATTGCTTAATATGTAAGTTCCTCACTAAATATTTCAGTTTTCCGGAGGGTTATTAAAGCTTACACCTCTATTGATGTCGCCCTTATGATTTACACCGAAGTTGTAATCATTTCCGGGAAGAATTGCATTAAGTGCAATACCAAGAATTGCTGCAATAGCAAGTGATGTAAGTGTAATGGATGTTCCGCCGATGACAAATGTAAGACCATTAGAAAATCCAAGGCCCGAAACAAGGATAACTGCCGCAACAATAAGGTTACGGGACTTTGTAAAGTCGACCTTGTTCTCGACTACGTTTCTGACACCAATGGCAGAGATCATACCATAAAGCACAAAGCTGATACCACCAATAATAGCAGTAGGCATGGTTCCGATCAAATCTGCAATCTTGGGAATGAAGCTGACTACAATTGCATAAAAAGCAGCTATTCTTACAACCTTGGGATCATAAACCTTGGAAAGTTCAAGTACTCCCGTGTTCTCACCATAAGTTGTGTTTGCAGGGCCACCAAACATTCCGGCCATAGCTGTTGCAAGTCCGTCGCCAAAAAGTGTTCTGTGAAGACCGGGATCTTCAATGAAATTATTACCTGTTGTTGCTGATATAGCTGAAATATCTCCAACATGCTCCATCATGGTTGCAAGTGCGATAGGCGCCATAACAAGAATGGCTGTAAGATCAAACTTTGCAATAATGAACGGAGGAAGTCCTACCCAGCTTGCCTTGGCAATGGGTTCAAAATTCAGGATTGCACTACCGTCTGCATTTGTAAAACCGGCAAGCTGCATAACAACAGCCACTATATAAGAGATTACTACGCCCATGAGAATGGGAATGATTTTCCACATGCCCTTACCATAAATGTTGAAAATAATTACAACAGCAAGTGCAACAAATGCAAGAAACCAGTTTGCTGAAGCATTGTTAACAGCAGAAGGTGCAAGCGAAAGACCAATACAGATAATGATAGGTCCTGTTACAACAGGGGGCAGAAAACGCATAACCTTTTTTACACCCACAAGTCTGATAACCACAGCAAGCACAAGATACAGAAGACCTGCTATAACAATTCCGCCGCATGCATAAGGCAGTTTCTCGCCATATGTCATATCGGCAAACTTACCTGACTTAAGTTCTGCTACAGTGGCAAAACCTCCAAGGAACGCAAATGATGAACCAAGAAATGCAGGAACTTTTAATTTTGCAAAAAAATGGAACAGAAGTGTTCCGATGCCTGCGAAGAACAGAGTTACCTGAACTGAAAGTCCTTCTCCTCCAAAGTAGTTGTTTACAAGGATCGGTACCAGGATTGTAGCACCAAACATCGCAAACATGTGCTGAAGGCCAAGAAGCATCATCTTTGGCTTTCCGAGTGAAGACGCGTCATAAATTACCTGTCTTTTTTCTCCCATTACTTTTCTCTCCTCCGATTGAAATAATTTGTATCAATAAATCCTAGACATTATATCAGTTTTTCTTTCGTAATGTATAGAAAAATAAAAACCCGTTTGGATTAAACCAAACGGGCTTGTGATATTCATTTCTTTTCCATCTCGTCTGCAATCATTGCAAGTGTCTGTGATATATCATTAAGAGTTCCCACCATGATCTGCATAAATGCCTCAAGTCTGGGGCTGTCAGGGGTTGCTTTCAGTCTCTCTTCAACCTCTCTGGTTCTCTGCTGATAAAGTGCACTTACTTCAGATACTCTACTCATTATATTAGCTCCTTTCCAAAACCGGGTTCACTAAAAAAATGAAAATTTAAAGCTAATATTATTTTATCTGATATATTCTAAAAAATGTATTAAATATCACAGATCTACCTTGGGCAGAGTAGCAAAGCTCTTCTGAAGCTCCTCATCTGTAGGAACATAATCGCTCATCTCACCATCATTAAATTTCTGATAAGCAACCATATCAAAATATCCTGTTCCTGTAAGACCAAATACAATAGTCTTCTCTTCACCGGTTTCCTTGCACTTTAATGCCTCGTCAACCGCAACTCTGATAGCGTGGCTGCTCTCAGGAGCAGGAAGGATTCCTTCTACTCTTGCGAACTTCTCAGCTGCTTCGAATACGGCTGTCTGCTCAACAGAAGTTGCCTCCATGTATCCGTCATGATAAAGCTGTGAAAGGATCGGGCTCATACCATGGTATCTGAGTCCGCCTGCATGGTTAGGTGAAGGAATATAGTTGCTGCCAAGTGTGTACATTTTTGCAAGAGGGCATACCATTCCTGTATCACAGAAGTCGTAAGCAAACTTACCTCTTGTTAAGCTGGGGCAGCTTGCAGGCTCTACTGCAATAATGCGATACTTCTTTTCTCCGCGGAGCATCTCACCGATGAAAGGAGATACAAGTCCGCCAAGGTTAGAACCGCCGCCTGCACATCCGATTATGATGTCCGGCTCAATTCCGTATTTATCAAGAGCTGCTTTTGTCTCAAGACCGATAACAGTCTGATGAAGAAGAACCTGGTTAAGTACGCTTCCAAGAACGTATCTGTAACCCTCTGTCTTAGTAGCAACTTCCACAGCCTCTGAAATAGCGCATCCGAGACTTCCTGTTGTGCCGGGATGCTCAGCATTAATCTTTCTTCCGATTTCAGTATCCATTGAAGGTGAAGGTGTTACACTTGCACCGTAAGTACGCATAACCTCACGTCTGAAAGGCTTCTGCTCATAAGAAACCTTAACCATGTAAACCTTACAGTCAATGCCCATATAAGCTGATGCCATTGAAAGAGCTGTTCCCCACTGGCCTGCACCGGTCTCTGTGGTAACACCCTTAAGTCCCTGCTGTTTAGCATAATAAGCCTGAACAATGGCTGAATTCAGCTTGTGGCTTCCGCTGGTGTTATTACCCTCAAATTTATAATATATCTTTGCAGGAGTATCCAATGCCTTTTCCAGACAATACGCTCTTACAAGAGGAGCAGGTCTGTACATTTTGTAGAAATCCTGTATCTCCTGAGGAATATCAATATATGCAGTTGTGTCATCAAGCTCCTGTCTGATAAGCTCGTCGCAGAATACAGGACGAAGATCATCAAATGACATGGGCTTTAAAGTAGCCGGATTAAGAAGCGGTGCCGGCTTATTTTTCATATCAGCGCGCACATTGTACCACTGTTTGGGAATCTCATCCTCTTCTAGATAAATCTTGTAAGGGATCTTTGTATTATCTTGCATAACTCTCTTCCTTTCTAATATCAAATGAAAACTCAATTTCCATTTTACTTTTTACAGAAAAAAACATCAACAAAAACTTTAGTTCTTTAAAGTGGCATAGAAAAACAGGACCTTTTCAAAAATCAATTTGAAAAAGTCCTGCATATTTATGACAGATTTGATTTGAAGTTTCCGAATATCCTGATATCGTTTACAGTACACATAAGTGCCTGAACCACCATATTCATGTCCGGGCTTGTCAGATCTCCTGTGAACTCCGCAAAGAACATATACTCCCAGTTGTGTTCAGGTATAGGTCGTGATTCCAGTCTTACAAGGTTCAGACCGTAAATTCTGAAAACTGTCAGTGCTTCGTGAAGAGCACCTGCCTTATGCCTTGTCTTGAAACTGATACAGATTTTATCTCTTCCCTCCCTGAGTTCAAGCTTCGGAGATACCACAACAAATCTGGTGGTATTGTTGGTATTTGTATTTATTTCTCTTTCAATAATTTTAAGGCCATAGATTTCAGCCGCTCTGGATGAGCAGATGGCAGCCTTGGATTTATCCTTAAGCTCTGCTACCATTCTGGCACTTCCGGCTGTATCTGCCTGAGGGATTCTGTCCCACTCAGGGTGTTCATTGAGAAACTGTTCACACTGGAATAAGCCCTGCTCATGAGAAAAAACCGAAGTGATGTCCTTCATCTCGGCATCCGGAAGAACCATAAGATTATGTCTTACCGGCACTGTGGTCTCGCCGACCATGTAGCACTCGTACTGTGCCAGGAGATCATAAACCTGTCTGATCGCGCCGGTTGATGAATTCTCTATGGGAAGCACTGCATAATCCGCACTTCTGTCCTGCAACTGGCGGAAGGTATCCTCAAAATGAAGAAGGCCCTCACTGTTTACATCTTTTCCAAAAAAGTCTATTGCAGCCATCTCGCTGTATGCACCGGGCTCGCCCTGATAAACCACTCTCGGATTCGATACAGGCTCTCTTTTTCTTGAGAGTGCTTTGTCCAGCGGGTCACAGGCACCGCCTGTTTCCCCAAGCTTTCTCTCAACTCTTTCTCTTAACTGGATTGTGTACTTTTCATTTACTATCTGGATTTCTTCAGGCATTTTCAGCTCCTCATCTGTGTGTGTTCAAGTTTGTGTTATTCAGCCAGCTCTTGCATTTTCTCTATAATATTTTCTGTATCTTCAAGGAGCTTTCTTTCCGCTTTTTCCAGAATCTGATCCTTAACATATTTATAAATAAATACAGGATATGCTGCTGCCCTGAATTCCATGTTTCCCTTAAATGTCTTAACAAAGGCGGGTATCTTGTTTATATCAAGCTTCGCATTGTTATTCATCTTGATGACAAGTTCACCGTCACCGCCCTTTATCTCAAGCACGTAGAGATTGTGGGCCTTTTCCCGCAAAAGGGAAATCCTTATGAGATTATCAACAGTCTCCGGAATCTCTCCGAACCTGTCTCTGAGTTCATCTCTCATATCATCCCTGTCGCCTTCGTTTTCGATGCTCGCTATCCGCTTGTAAATCTCAAGCTTCTGCTCCTCATTTACTATATAATCGTTCGGAATAAATGCTGAGGCATCGATGTCCACACTGGTGGTAAAGTCCTCCAAAAGAGCATCCTTCGTCTCGCCCTTCTTCCTTCTGACTGCTTCTCCGAGCATCTTGCAGTACAGATCATATCCCACGGATGCCATATGTCCTGACTGGCTTTTGCCCAACATATTTCCGGCACCTCGGATTTCGAGATCTCTCATAGCAATCTTAAAGCCGGAACCAAGATCTGTAAATTCCCTTATTGCAGACAGTCTCTTTTCTGCAACTTCCTTCAGCATCTTGTTTCTCTTGTACATAAGAAAAGCATAGGCTGTCCTGTCGGATCGACCGACTCTTCCTCTCAGCTGATAAAGCTGTGAAAGTCCCATCTGATCTGCATCATGGATTATCATGGTATTGGCATTTGAAATATCAAGTCCTGTCTCTATGATAGTGGTGGACACCAGAACATCAATATCCCCGTCAATAAAGTCATACATTATTCTCTCAAGTTCGGATTCCTTCATCTGTCCATGAGCAAAAGAAACATTTACCTCCGGCACAAGCTTCTGAATTCTGGCTGCCACGTCAGCAATATCATTTACTCTGTTATAAACATAGTAAACCTGTCCGCCCCTTGAAACCTCTCTGGAAATCGCCTCTCTGACCATTTCATCATTGAATTCACAGACAAAAGTCTGAATAGGTCTTCTGTCCTGGGGTGCCTCCTCAAGAACGCTCATATCTCGTATTCCAACAAGTGACATATGAAGAGTTCTGGGAATAGGTGTTGCCGAAAGTGTCAAAACATCTATGTTTTCCCTGAGTTTCTTTATCTTTTCCTTGTGGGTTACTCCGAAGCGCTGTTCCTCATCCACGATCAGCAGTCCAAGATCCTTATATGTCACATCCTTGGATAAAAGTCTGTGGGTTCCTATTACTACATCAACAAGGCCTTTCCTGAGATCCTCAACAGTTTTCTTCTGTTCTGATGCAGAGCGGAATCTGGACATCATATCTACTCTCACAGGGAAATCTTTCATTCTCTCTGTAAAAGTGTTGTAGTGCTGCTGGGCAAGAATAGTTGTAGGCACCAGAAGTGCAACCTGCTTACCATCCTGCACTGCTTTAAAAGCCGCTCTTATGGCAACCTCAGTTTTTCCAAATCCGACATCTCCACAGATCAGTCTGTCCATTATCTTATCGGATTCCATGTCGCTCTTGGTATCGGCAATTGCCGTCAGCTGATCTTCTGTCTCATCAAAAGGAAATGCTTCCTCAAACTCCTGCTGCCAGACTGTATCCTTACTGAAGGTAAAGCCACTGGTATTCTGTCTCTTGGCATAAAGCTCAACAAGATCGTCCGCTACCTCTTCAACTGCTGCCTTTACTTTATTCTTGGTGCGCTTCCAGTCACCGCTACCCAGCTTGTTAAGCTTGGGCTTTCTTCCTTTTCCGTCAGCAGATACATCTCCGCTGGCGTATTTCTGGATAACATTTAATCCTGTAGCAAGAACGTAGAGATTGCCACCGTCGGCATAGCTTATCTTTATATAATCCCTTACGACCTTGTCAGTTTCAATTTTCTCAATACCCTGATAAATGCCAAGTCCGTGATATTCATGAACCACATAGTCACCAATATTGAGATCGGAAAAGCCGGAGATTTTTTCACCACTGTATTTTGCTTTTCTGCGCTTTTTCTTTTTTCTTTCAGTAAAAATATCGCTCTCGGAAATAACCGCAAATTTAATGTCAGTATACTCAAAGCCCTTGAATATTCTGCCATAGTAGGTCATTATCTCGCCTTTTTCCAGCTCTCTCATTGGATTCTCACTGTAAAAGGCAGTTATCTGGTTATCCCGGAGGTCATCAACAAGCCTCTTTGCCCTGGTTCTGGATCCTGACAAGATCAGGATTCTGTAACCATTTTTTATAAAGCCTCTAAGGTCATGAACCAGAGATTCAAAGCTGTTGTTATAAGGCGCAATGCTTCTTGCATGTACTTCAAAGGTTTTCTCAGGCTCAAATTTATTCAGTCCTTTTGGTGCTGCAAGGGCTGCTACTGATACTCTTCTTACACTGCCCATTCTTGCAATGCATTCATCAGCAGAATAGAGAAGATCCATCTGTCCGGGAAGGGCATATCCATTCTCCGCTCTGTGAATCATGCTCTCGCGGAACTCTGTCTCAATCGCTGATGCATGCTCAAGTACATGCAGCGGTTCATCAATGAAAATACAGCTTTTTCCGGCGGGGAAAAGCTCCTGGAAAGTCACCGTATCATCAAAGAAATATCTTATGTAGCTCTCCAGATTTACTTCAAGCTGAAGCTCCAAAAGCTGCTCCTTAAGCTCTTCAAAATTGGTTTTTAATCTGTGAGCCGCTTCTGTCTTAAACTCCGCTCTTAATTTTTCACTTACTTCTTTTGTCTCTTTTTCAATCTTCTTAAGACCTGCCCTCAGCTCATCATCGGAAATAACAAGCTCTGTTGCAGGATAAATCTCAATAGACTCAAGCTTATCGATTGATCTTTGAGACATTATGTCAAAGCTTCTGAGGTTTTCTACATCATCTCCCCACAGCTCTATTCTGTAGGGATTTTCTTCTGTAAGATCAAAGACGTCAATAATGTCTCCCCTTACTGAAAACTCACCGGGAGCGCTGACCTGATAAACCCTGTCGTATCCGATCTTAACAAGAGCCTTTTCAAGCTCCTTCTCATTGACAGGTTTTCTCTTATCTATCCTGATGACATTTTTACTAATGACATCTATTGGAATCTGAGGCGTCATAAGGCTGGAGAAGGTAGTAACCACGGTAACAGGTCTTCCCTCAATGAGCCTTCGCAGGCACTTTATTCTCTCCTTGACGATTTCTTTTGAATGAACATCAGCCTGATAGAAGATCAGATCCTTGGCAGGATATACAGTTACATTTCTGTCATAGAACTTGTAATCTTCAAAGATCTCCTTGGCTCTGATATCCGAATACGTCACGATTATCCGGTACTTGAAATCTCCTGCAATCCCGGATATCAAATGGAGCTTCTGAGAATCAATACATCCGGCAACTTCAGCGCATGCGAAGGGCTTTTCCAGATATTTATTCAGTTCACAAAATGCCTCCATTTCGGAAAGAGGCGCTTCAATTGCTCTCATTCGTTTCCCTTTTAACTCCGTTCCACTTGTTCATGGCAGCGTTTACATCCTGCTCCATGATTACGGAAACCGCGTCTGCGGCATGTTCTATTGCTTCTTTTATATAAACCGTGTCCTCGTCATCGAAATGACCAAGCACCCAGTCTGCAAGATCAATCCTTGGCGGCTTCCTGCCAACTCCCACTCTGACTCTGGAAAAATTGCTGTGTCCAAGCGTGGCGATTATACTCTTAAGTCCATTGTGGCCACCTGCACTTCCGCCCGGACGGATACGGATCACACCGGGATCAAGCTCAATATCATCAGAGATCACTATCAGTTCGGATTCAGTATCTATCTTAAAATAATCTGCAACCGGGCGAATGGACTCTCCGCTTAAATTCATGTATGTAAGAGGCTTAAGAAGAATTACTTTTTCATTTCCTATTCTTCCTTTACCGTACATCCCTTTGAATTTCATCTCAGTCAGATCTATATCATATTTCTCGGAAAGGTAATCTATTACTCCAAAGCCCACATTATGCCTTGTTCCGTTATATCTTTTTTCCGGATTACCCAAACCTGCAATTAAATACATAAATATCTCCTAATATACAAAATGAAATTTTCAAAATAATCAAAAATAATGGGGAGCAGCGTCAGCCACTCCCCATAATATCATATTTTGCCATTATTAGAATATACTACCCACACCTGATGTTTCAGGAGTTGCTTCTGCAGGTCTTGAATCAATCACTTCATCTGATGCCTCATCATAAGCCTTAAGGACTATGTCCTGAATCTGCTTTCTGGTATCGGAATTGATCGGATGTGCAATATCCCTATATTCTCCGTCAGCTGACTTTTTGCTGGGCATTGCAATAAACAGGCCCTTGTCACCATCTATTACCTTGATATCATGAACAACAAATTCATTATCCAAAGTAATTGATACTATTGCACGCATCTTTCCCTGTTTAGCTACTTTCCTTACTCTAACATCCGTAATATTCATCGAAATGACCCCCTTTTCATTGATGATTAGATCACGTATCTTTCGTTGCTCTCTACAACGATCTTTATGTCGTTTTCACCCTTGTAGTAAGAGTTTGCCTGAATGGTTCCGTGGCTTTCCACAATACAGTTCTCAATATGCGTGTTATCACCGATATAAACATCATTCAGGATAATAGAATTCTTAATGTAGCAGTTATTTCCTATAAATGCACCCTTGAAGATTACAGAATCCTCAACTGTGCCATTAACGATACACCCACTTGAAACCAGGCTGTTTGAAACCTTAACACCTACATTGTATTTTGCGGGTGGAAGATCAACCACCTTGGTGTAAACACCCGGATATTCATTAAAGAAGAAGTTCCTTACTTCAGGCTTCAGGAAATCCATATTGGTACGATAATAATCTTCAACAGAAGCTATGTTGTTCCAATATGTCTTAATCTTGTATCCGTAGATTCTCTTCATATCCTTATATCTTACAAGGATATCCCTAACGAAGTCGAATCTCTCTTCTGTCTGAGCCTTCTCAATAAGTTCAATGAGCTGTCTGCGTCTGATTACATATACTCCGCAGGAAACGGTGTTGGACTTTGCAACAACCGGTTTCTCCTCAAATTCTTCGATACGGCTCTCCTCGTTCATGCGGAGTGTTCCGAATCTCTCGGCATCGATATCTGCAGCAATGTCCTTGCATACAACTGTGATATCTGCCTGCTTATCAATATGATATTCAAGGAGCTTGTTGTAATCCATCTTGTAAACACAGTCACCTGAAGTAATTACAACATAGGGCTCATGACAGCTCTTCAAAAAGCTGATGTTCTGAGCTATGGCATCTGCTGTACCTCTATACCAGAGATTGCCGTTAGCCTTGGCTGCAGGAGTGAAAACATAAAGTCCTCCCTGCTTACGTCCGAAATCCCACCACTTCGAAGAAGAAAGATGGGTGTTAAGACTGCCTGCATTATACTGAGTGAAAACTGCCACTGTCTGAATGTGGGAGTTAGTCATGTTACTCAGTGCAAAATCAATACTTCTGTAAAAACCGGCAACAGGCATCGCACAAACCGCTCTGTTCTTAGAAAGTTCACGCATACGGTTGCTTCCGCCGCCTGCCAGAATAATTCCAATCGCTCTCACTACCTATCACCTGCCTTATCTAATGTTCGTCCACTCTCCAAAGTATTGTTTGGATAATCTTTTTCGGTAGTTACACCGGAGATCATTGTATTCTTACCAACAGTTACCCCGTCAGGTACAACTGATTTTTCTCCGATAGTTACGATTCCGTCACGGTAAATTCCGGGTTTGGTCTCATTCTCGACCTCCTCGCCTTCACCGAGTTTTACACTATTGCCAATCTTTACATTCTCAGCAATGACAGCCTTCTCAACCGTACAGTTCTCGCCGATCTCAGTACCGTTCATGATAATGGAATGACTGACTACTGTTCCCTTGCCAATCTTGACTCCACGACCGATAACCGAGTTGTGAACCTCACCGTAAATCTCGGCGCCCTCACCTATGATACATCTTGAGGTTGAGCTGTCAGGTCCAAGGAACTGCGGAGGCTGTACATCATTACTGGTGTAAATCTTCCAATATTCCTCATAGAGGTTAAACTCCGGAACAATATCAATAAGCTCCATGTTGGCTTCCCAGTAGGATGTCAGTGTTCCAACGTCCTTCCAATAGCCATCAAACTCATACGCGTAAAGCGACTGTCCCTTATCCTTGCAATAAGGAATGATGTGCTTACCGAAATCAAGTCCGGGCTGATCCTGATTTGTGATCAGAGCTTCCTTAAGAGAATCCCATGAGAAAATATAAATACCCATGGATGCAAGATTGCTGCGGGGCTTTTCGGGTTTCTCCTCAAAGTCCACAATCTTCCTGTCCTCGTCGGTGATCATGATACCAAATCTGCTGGCCTCCTCAATCGGCACAGGCATAACTGCGATAGTAACGTCAGCTCCGTTTGCCTTGTGGAAATCAAGCATGGTCTCATAATCCATCTTGTAGATGTGATCCCCTGAAAGAATCAACACGTAATCCGGATGGTAATTTTCCATATACTCAAGGTTTTGGAAAATAGCATTTGCCGTTCCGGTGTACCACTCGCTGTTTGCACTTTTTTCATAAGGAGGCAGGATACTTACGCCACCGATATTACGGTCAAGATCCCACGGAATACCGATTCCGATATGGGAATTCAAACGTAAGGGTCTGTACTGTGTAAGCACACCCACGGTATCTACTCCTGAATTGATGCAATTGCTAAGCGGAAAGTCAATGATGCGGTATTTACCGCCAAATGATACTGCTGGTTTTGCCATATTTGCCGTAAGGACTCCAAGTCTGCTTCCCTGGCCGCCTGCAAGCAGCATGGCAATCATCTCTTTTTTTATCATGTTAAGACCTCGTTGTCATAAGAAAATATAGTTCCCAAAATGTTTTTGCTAATTTAAGAAACATCTATAGCAAGTATATCACATCATGGTGCTTTTGACATCCTATTTAAGCGAGATTATACTTAATAAAAATCATGTTTTTAAATTATGGCTTTAACTAAAAGAGGATAAACGATGTATAAAATTGATTATGAGAAACCGGTAAACGTTTATTTTATAGGCATTGGCGGAGTTTCAATGAGCGGCCTTGCAAGGATTCTTGCTGACAGACATTTCAATGTCTGCGGCTCCGACAGATCCGAATCGGATGTGACAAAAGGTCTTGAAGAAGTGGGAATAAAAGTTTTCACTCCTCAGAAGGCTGATAACCTTGATGCAGCCGGCACCATCGATCTGGTTGTTTATACTGCCGCAATCCATCCCGACAATCCGGAGTTTGCTCTCGCAAAAGAGAGAAATATTCCCATGCTGACAAGAGCTGAGCTTCTTGGACAGATCATGACACATTACAGACTTCCCGTTGCTGTGGCAGGAACACATGGTAAGACAACTACCACTGCAATGGTCAGCAAGATCATGCTTGAAGCCGGAATGGATCCCACAATTTCCATCGGGGGGAACCTTCAGGATATCGGAGGAAATGTTCACATCGGAACCTCCGAATACTTTGTTACAGAGGCGTGCGAATACACAAACAGCTTCCTTAGCTTTTTCCCGGGAGTCGGAATCATACTTAATGTGGATGCAGACCATCTTGATTTCTTCAAGGATCTTGATGACATCCGCAACTCATTCCATAAGTTTGCACAGCTCATTCCCACCGGCGGAACACTTGTTGTAAATGGAGAAATCCCAAAGCTTGATGTACTCACCGAAGGCCTTACCTGCAAAATCGTAACCTATGGTTTTTCTGAAACAAATGATTACTATCCTACAAATATAAAATACGATTCTCTTGGAAACGCCAATTTCCATATTAATAGAAAGAACGGCGAAAGTTTTGAAGTTGAGCTCAAGGTTCCCGGACATCACAACATCGGTAACGCACTGGCTGCAGCAGCTGCTGCTGACTGTTTTGATATAGGTGACAGCTTCATCAGATCAGGACTTGCTTCATTCACCGGAACTGACAGACGCTTCGAGTACAAGGGAACTGTTGACGGTCTTATTGTTGTTGATGACTATGCTCATCATCCCACCGAGATTGCCGCTACTTTGGAAGCTGCAAAGAACTATCCTCACAAAACTTTATGGGTGGTTTTCCAGCCTCATACTTTCACAAGAACCAAGGCTCTTATGGATGAATTTGCTCATGCTCTTCTTCCTGCAGATAAACTCATTATTGCTGACATCTATGCTGCAAGAGAGACAGATAATCTCGGCATAAGCTCAAGAACACTTAAAGAAAAAATCGAATCACTGGGACATGAATGTTTCTATTTCCCGTCATTTGATGAAATTGAAAAATTTCTTTTGCAAAATTGCACGAAGGATGACATGTTGATAACAATGGGTGCCGGAGATGTGGTGAATATCGCAAACGATATAGTTGGAAAATAATTATCCACGCTATCCACTTTTTTATGTACTCAAATTTGATAAAATTCATGTGGATAACCGCCGCTATCCCGGGAACACGAAACTTTCCCGACGGGTAGCGGTTTCTTTTATTTTTTCATAAGATAATCCACGTTATCCACATTATCCACAAAACCATCCACATAGGCCGCCCCTTAAAAAGCTCTGTTTTTTATCGTCAATTTACCCATTTGCATAAAAAAAACATGATGCTATAATTCATTTCGACAAAAAGAAAAGTGGGTGATGAAAAAATGATGGGGCGAGTTATTATAAATCAGAATTCAGTTATGTCTAATACTGAACTTTCCAATATATTTATTGATGAATATCTTTCTGATGCCAATGATGCGGAGATAAAGGTCTATCTTTATCTTCTTCGTATGATGTGCGCAGGTATGGCTACCAGCGTGTCAGATCTGGCTGATAAATTCAATTATACAGAGAAGGATGTACTTCGTGCGCTCTCATACTGGGAGAAGCAGGGTCTTATGTCCCTTGAGCATGATGCTGCCGGTCAGCTTACAGGAATCCATATGCAGGATATTACACCCAAGAAGAAGGCTTCTACAGCTACTCTTCACTGTGTTCCTGCGCCTTCAGCAGTTCAGGAACCTGCTCCTGTAAAGGAGACAAAGAAAAAAGCCGTTAAGCATACTGACAATCCTCAGATGCTTTTTGTGGCAGAGCAGTATTTTGGCAGAACTCTTAACACAAACGAGATCAAGACTATTTACTATATTCAGGACGATCTCGAATTCTCAGAGGATCTTATCGATTACCTTCTTCAGCACTGCGCTTCTGCAGGCAAGAAGGATTTTGATTACGTCAGAAAGACCGCGATCAACTGGCATGAAAAAGGAATATCTACTCCCGAGGCAGCACGCCTTGCAAGCAATGTTCACAAGAATGCTTACACTATCATGCGTGAGCTTGGAATGCAGAATGCTCCTACTCAGACAGAGTTGTCTTTTTTTGACCGCTGGCAGACAGAGTATGGTTTTTCTATGAGCATTATCACCGAGGCATGCCGCAGAACCGTTCTTCAGACTCAGAACAAACGTCTTCAGTACTGCGACAGCATTATCAGAAACTGGCACGACAACGGTGTCCGCACAATGGACGATATCAAGAAGCTTGATGAGAAATTCGGCAAGATTAACAATGCTGCAAACACAGCAAAAGCCAATGAACCCATTAAGTTCAACAATATAAAGTTCAATAACTTTAAACAGAATGATTTTAATTTTGACAGTATTGAGGACCAGCTTCTTGATAACTGATCCGTATCTGTCATTATCTGATTTGTCTTGTCTGGAGATTATCATGGGAGGAGGGATATGATTTGGCACTGACAAATACCCAGTACGACGAGATCATGCATGATTATGAACGACGCAGGACTTTTCATCGTAATGAACTAAACACCAGAATCAAGGAAGTCGAGGATCATGTTCCCGGATATCTGGATCTTTCTCAGTCGACAGGCAGTATAAGTGCTGACTTTGGAAGACGCCTGCTTCTTGGGGAGAAGCTTAAGCGCGGAAAGCTGCACGAACTTCTGAGTGATGTAGCCAGTAAAAAGAAAAAGCTTCTTGCAGAGGCCGGATATCCCGATGACTATCTTGAGATGAAGTATGATTGTCCCATTTGTCATGACACAGGATATGTGGGCTCTGAAAAGTGTGTCTGCTTCAAACAGAGAATAATTGACAGGCTCTATGCCCAGTCCAACATCCGCAAGCTTACAGAAGCTGCCAATTTTGGCGTAATGTCTGATGAGTATTATTCAGGGGAAGATCTGGAGCGATTCAGAGGTGCGGTTCGAACTTCGAAAGATTTTATTAAGAATTTTGAAAGTTCCTACCCAAATTTACTCTTTTATGGTACAGTGGGTACTGGAAAATCGTTCCTGTCTGTTTGTATTGCCAAGGAACTCCTTGATACAGGCCATTCTGTGCTGTATTTCAGTGCTGTTTCCTTATTTTCACTTATACAGACAAACTCTTTCGATTTCAAGAAAACGGATGAACTCAATGCTCTTTATGAGGACTTATATAATACCGACCTGCTTATAATTGATGATCTTGGCACAGAGCATATAACCAATACTTCGGTGCCCCAGCTGTTCAGCTGCATCAATGAAAGGCTTATACGGAACAAGTCCACAATTATTACGACCAATCTTACACCCGGTGAAATAAAAGCCATGTATTCTGACAGAGTAGCTTCCAGAATAGCCAGCAATTATCACATTTGTAAGCTTACAGGCAATGACATCCGTATGTTAAAGAAAATGCAATTCAAGAATGGAAAGTGAGGAATTCTTCTAATGCCGAGAAGAGAAGAAAAGCGTAACCTTGAAACTATCCCTGTGGGATCTTTAGGTATCATTCCCCTTAAGGGATGCCAGTCACTTGGAGAGAAGGTAGATTATTACCTTGTAAAGTGGCGTCAGGAACGTGAGAACGAGCACAAGGGAAGCCTTGCATTCACAGGGTACGAGCGTCCCTCTTATCTTCTTAAAGCCGAGGTTCCGCGTTTTGGAAGCGGTGAAGCCAAGGGCGTTATCCAGCAGTCAGTTCGAGGTGATGACCTCTATATTATGGTAGATGTGTGTAACTACTCTCTTACTTATCAGCTCTTTGGAAAAGAGAACCACATGTCTCCCGATGATCACTACCAGGATCTTAAGCGTATCATCGCAGCAGTTGGCGGTAAGGCACGCAGAATCACAGTAATCATGCCTTTCCTTTATGAGAGCAGACAGCATAAGCGTACTTCAAGAGAATCACTTGACTGCGCAATCGCTCTTCAGGAACTTGTAGGCATGGGTGTTGATAATATAATCACATTTGATGCTCACGATCCCAGAGTACAGAACGCAATTCCTCTTAATGGTTTTGAAACAGTTCGTACCACTTATCAGTTTATAAAAGCACTACTCAGAAATGTAAAAGGTCTCAAGATTGATTCCGATCACATGATGGTAATCAGCCCGGACGAAGGCGGAATGGGCAGAGCAATCTATCTTGCCAGTGTTATGGGACTTGATGTAGGAATGTTCTACAAGCGCCGTGACTACACACAGGTTGTAGATGGCAGAAATCCTATCGTATCACACGAGTTCCTTGGAACTTCTGTTGAAGGTAAGGATGTCATCATCGTAGATGATATGATTTCTTCAGGCGAGAGTATGTTTGATGTTGCCAAGGCTCTTAAAGATCGTAAAGCCGCTCATATCTATGCATTCTCAACCTTCGGTCTTTTCACAAGCGGACTTGAGAAGTTTGATGAAGCTTACGAGAGCGGACTTATTGACAGAGTTCTTACAACCAACCTGATCTATCAGTCACCTGAACTTCTCTCAAGGGAATGGTACATAAGCTGTGATATGAGTAAGTACATCGCTTACATTATTGATACACTTAATCATGACGCTTCTATCAGCGATCTTCTTAATCCTGTAGAGCGTATTAACAGCATCATCGCCCGTTACAACAACGGAGAGCTTTCTGATTGATACAGACCTGATTAATAAATTTTACCCTGCACAGCTGTGCAGGGTATTTTTTATTGAGTATTTAATTTATTTCAATTATCTGTTCCCGGAAGATATGTCACAAAGTGATTTCCGTTGTTTTCAAAAAGTGCTGCCGTATCATTTCTTCCCAGCTTATACACTTCTCCCTTTGAGGGTTCCAGTAATACTGTGTTCAGATCATTAAATCCTATCAGAAGAAGACTGCTGCCGTCATTCAGCGTTGCCATAACAGGAATATCCTGATTTACGTAATACAGCATCGATTCCATGGGACATCCGTCAAGCTCCAATACCCGGGCTGACATCAGGTTGCTCTCCAATATCTCAAGTGTTGTCTTTCCCTGATCTAAAAGCGACTGAACATTAACGTTTATTCCCTTATGCTGAAGTATCAGATCCAGGCAAACTGCAGTTGAGTTTTCCTGCGGCATATTCTCCCACTCCTGTGCCAGATTGGTTATATACATAATCTGATTTGAAGTAAGAAGGTTTCCTCTGTACCACACATACTGATTTATGTCGTTTACAACCACGCCGGGGTTATCATAGGCTGTTTTTATCGCAGCTGCAGGATCATCATAAATCTCAACATCACCGTTCATCTCATAAACATAATAGTAAGCATCTGCCTGAATATCTCTCTCAGTTTTTATACTTACCTCTCTGCTGCCCTCATACAAAGTCATATTCGGGGTTACAGAGCGAAGAGATTTTGTATTTATACTGCTTTTACAGATAATCTCCAGAATCTTCTTGTAGTCCTCAGTAGCTGTTACCTGAAGATAATTTCCACCGGCTGAAGTCTTGATCGTACTCATAATCTGGTCATCGATGAGGCTTTCATATAATCCGCTCTCAGCATTCCAGTTCGCCCTGCTGAGCCTGATTACATTACTCTCTATTGTTGCATCTGTTATCAGAACTCCGCCCGGATTATAGTTTTCAAGCACATTGCCCTCTTTATCTATAATCTGGATACTGTACATTCCATAAACAAGGACTCCCATACGATCCGCATGGACATCACTGGCGTGAACCATTCCATATACAAGATCTTCGCCCATAAATCCCAATGTACGCACCAAATCACCGGACTCTGCGGTCACCTCCGATTCTGCCTGAGTGGACAAATCCATCATCTTTACGCTCTTACGTTCCTCGTCCTGCCATGCAATTATGCTTCCTGAGTTTGAAATGCAGTATCTGTCATCAGCGACATTTTCGATGATCTTTTTATTTTCCCTCGTTGAAAGGTTTATCATGTATACTCCGCCTTCAAGCATGAAAAACAACTGTCCGCTTGTGTTGGAATATAACATTTTTTCATTGTAGGCTCTCAGAATATCCTGATGAACCGTTACCGGAACAAATGCCTGCTCCTCAATGGTATTAAGCTGTGAGTTGAATCCGTAAACAGCCATGCCAACATATCCTTCGTGATCTCCACGATTCATGTATCCTGACACTACGAATTCCACATTTCCGGCTTCATCCACATTCAGAATATGGATTGTATTTCCCTGGAAAGTAACTCTTTCATCATTGTAATCATTGTTATAAAAGCCAAAAACCAATGCCAGCTTGTTGTCATTACTGTTATAAGCATACAGTCTGTCCTCGCTTACAAAAGCAAATGCTCTTCCGCCATCACTTTCCTTAAGAGTAAGCTCTTCCTCACTTATCCAGAGATTTATGACATTTTCCGAAATATCCTGTGTGCTTCCATCAAACACATAATTCATTCTTCTGTCAAAATTAAGCAGATAGATTCTGTCAGAAGTATATCTTATACGATAGCTCTCACTGATGTTGTAAAGTTTTTCGTCACCGGATGACGTTTTCTGCTTTACCTGATATTTGACGCCAAAGCTTGCTGTCTGGCTGTGTATATCAGTTAATTCTATCAGTGGCTCAGTTCTGTCCGTAATATTCAGGCTTCCCCATGTCACCTGATCATAGCTGCTGTTTATGGTCACATGACTGAAGGATGTATTGTCTCCCTCAGAGCTTGACTCAAGATAAGTTGAAAGCTCTTCAGTAGATCCCTCTTTATCAAAGGTCAGGTTCACAAACCGCTTAACAAAGGCAATCTGATCCTGAACATGATACTTATCCATTCCCTCGGACCAGACAACTCTTGTATAAAATCTGACAGTAGATTCGCCCACATCCGCAAGCACCACCAGCATATATTCCTGTCCGGCATCGATAAGATCCTTCAGCTGGAATTTACCTGTGATTATATCTCCGTTTTTCTGTGTATCTGTAATCTCGGAATTCTCTACAAGACTGTTTCCGGAAACCTGTCTGACCTCAAAATGAAGTCCCGAAATCGTTTGCCCATAGGTATTCATCTTAAAAGATACGCTTCTTGTTTCATCGATGGGAAGAACACTGCTTCTAATATGGTTAACCTGCATCTCCGTGGCATAACCATGCAGCATGTTCAGTTCATTATCTCCTTCGAAAAAGGAAATCACCGGAAATGTCGGTGCTCCCATCTGTGCTGTCATATCGACGGTTTCAGCGTTGGTGAAATGCCCTATAACAAATAAAGAAATAACAAAAACTGTAATTGTATATATAATCTTGATAATGATATTTTTCATTTTTAACAAGTACCTTAAGCAATTGACTTATGTCATTTATCGCGGTAATATTTTTCTAACATTTTAAAGTAAACTCGTAGCGTATGGCACACATCAAAGTGCAGAATGGGGGAAAATATGGATCACCCAGTTCTTTACCGTAAACGTGTTATTCCAAATGAATGTATTCTTCTCAAGGATGACAAAATCATGCAGTGCGATGAAAACACCATCGTGACTTCATGGAATGCCATTCATCCGAGGCCGGATCTTTCGCACGGCTATTCCTGCTATTATTTAAAGCGCGGATATAAGGTCAGTAAGTTCTACAGAGCAGATTCCACATTGATGTACTGGTACTGCGACATTGTGGAATACCTTCCCAATCCCGAGGAAAACACCATCATTGTCCAGGATTTATTAGCTGATGTAGTCATCTATCCGGACGGAAAAATCAGGATTCTGGATCTTGATGAGCTGGCAGAGGCCTTCGAGAAAAACCTCATTACGGAAGCTCAGCTTAAGAAGTCCCTTGTTTCATTGGGAAATCTCATGGATGCTATTTATGAAAACAGCATTTCCGCTCTCGAAGCTCCGATCATCAAGGCTCTGTCATCAAACACTCTGCCCTGATCAGTAGAACACATGCCCTCCGATGTTTATTCCGGAAAGGCCCGGTATAGGTGTTCTGAAGTAAACACAGTTGCCCACATTGGTGGCGCCGCCCATTGCAGCATCAGCTGCTTTATAACAGTCGTTGGTGGCGCTTCCGTTTGCAAGGGCAAGTGCCAGTCTTCCGCTTCCCACAGGAGAAAACTGTGACGACTGATAAATAACTCCAACAACCGTATCCGGATAAACCGAACTAAGTACTCTGTTTATTACAACAGCCCCTACTGCAAGCTTACCTTCATAAGGCTCACCACCCGCTTCGCAGTAGATCAGGTTTGCCAAAAGATATCTGTCACCTTCCGCAAATGAAACATCAGAGATATTTCTCCATGCGGATTTTTTGGCAAGTTTTGAAAGTCGTATTTCTTCCGCAAGCTTCGCCTCAAGAGCTTTAACATCAGCATTCTGCGTTTCTATCTGGCTCTCGTAGTCTTTAGCCTTACTCTCAATAGCTTTGGCTTCTTCCTCTGCTCCGGCTATGTCCTTCTTGTACTGATTGATACTTCCGCTGGTCTGACTCACAAGTCCTGAAACTCTGCTCTGTTCAGCTTCCACTTTAACCTTACATTCATCAAGTTCAGTCTTTTTCTTCTTTAATTCAGCTTCCTTATTGGAAATATCCGTACAGGTCTGCTCATACTCAAGAAGCATCTTTCTGTCATATGCAGAAAGCGCCTGGATCATATCCTTCTGATTGAGGAAATCTGCAAAACTCCCTGTAGTCATTAACATATCGTAAAGGGCAAAGTTCTGCTTTTCATAGATAAACTGGACTCTCTTTTTCATAGATGCATACTGGGAATCCTTTGTATCTATGGCAACCTCAAGTTCAGCCTGAGTATTGCTAATCTCCTCAACCTTGGTATCAATCTGATCCTCCAGGTCAGAGAGATTTACGCTGACTTCACTAAGCTGACTGTTAAGATTGTCAAGCTTGGTTTCCAGCTTTCCCTTTTCCTGATTCAAATTTGAAATATCTTCTTTTTTGTCACTTAGCTGATCTTTGGTATCATCAAGCTGTCCCTTGGTTTCCTCCAGTTTGTCTTTTGCTTCCTGAAGTGCTTTCTTTGTAGCTTCCGAAGCATATACCTGATAAGAATGCCCGATACTTGCTGTCAGTACAGCTATTACCAGTGCGCAGCGAAGTGCTCTCCCCAAAAACCTTCTCAAATTATCTCCCATTAGCTTTTATCCGTTAAATCTCTATATGAATATTTTTACCGGAATGTTTATATGGATAATATTTCACACCTGCAGAATCAAACATCTTCTTGGATGCTCTTGTCGCTGCAGAGGTGCTGTATTTGTCACTGTCGTAAACAACAGTCTTGATGCCTGCCTGAATTATAGCCTTGGCACACTCATTGCAGGGGAAAAGCGATACATACAGCTTGGAACCCTCAAGACTTCCACCCCTGTAGTTAAGTATTGCATTTAGCTCACTGTGAGTCACGAAAGGATACTTTGTATTAAGCTCGTCCTCTCCATCTCTCTCCCAGGGAAACTCGTCATCATCACATCCCTTGGGGAAACCGTTGTAACCCATGGACAGGATTTTGTTATCCTCACTGACAATACATGTTCCAACCTGAGTATTTGGATCCTTAGATCTCATGGCTGCAAGTTTTGCAACTCCCATAAAATACTCATCCCAGGATATGTAATCCTCCCTTTTCATATCATGCCTCCATGTCGGAAATCTCCGCTATTCTGCGGGAATGCTTCTCAAGTCCTGAAAAAGGTGTGTTTAAAAAAGTCTCAACAATGTCAATCGCCATATCTCTTCCAATTAGCGCTCCACCCATTGCAAGAACATTTGCATCGTTGTGCTCTCTAGTAAGTCTTGCTGAGTGAGGTTCTGAACAGAGTGCACATCTTACACCCTTCACTTTATTTGCAACAATGGAAATACCTATTCCTGTTGTGCAGATAACAATACCTTTCTCACACTCGCCGCTGGCAACGGCCTCAGCAGCCTTCTTACCAAAAACAGGGTAATCACAGGAATTTTTATCATAGGTTCCAAAATCCTTGTATTCGATTCCTTTTTCCTTGAGATAGTCGATAACTATCTCCTTGAGTTCAAGTCCGCCATGATCACTACCAAGTGCTATCATTGTATTTTTCCTCCCAATTTATAATCTGATAACCTTATGGCCTGCTGCCTTAAGTAATCTGTTCATTATTGCCTGTCCGATTCCGGTATCATTGAAGCTCTCCGAGAACATGACGTTCACATCCTCATCATCGAATTCCCTGAGGAGTGTGAAAAGATTTCTTGCAATCTCCTCTTCATCATCCCTGCTGCCGGCTATCTTGACAGAATCTGCTTTATACATCTTCTCTGTTTCTTTTGTTGCAATTACACCCGTCTTTTTCCCCAGGTCCTTTGCCTTACTGATTTCAGCATTTATATATTTAGAAACATCACCAGGTTCTCCCTCAACAATTGTGAGATCTCCCTTTGGTGCATAATGTCTGTATTTCATTCCCGGAGCCTTCGGCGCTACCTTGGACGATGCGTCGAGAATAGTTTTATCCACATCCACATTGCCAAGCAGGTCCGCCAGATTCTCTCTGGTAATGTACCCGGGCCTGAGGATCATAGGCGTTCCGGAAGTCAGGTCTATTATGGTAGATTCAAGTCCAATACCAACAGGACCACCATCTATTATCATATCAACCCTGCCATCCAAATCCTCTATACAATACTTTGCCTGCGTAGGGCTGGGTCTTCCGGACAGATTAGCACTGGGAGCAGCAATATATCCCCCGGACTGTCTGATAAGCTCTGCGGCTATCTTGTTACTGGGCATTCTGATTGCTACAGTATCAAGTCCTCCTGTAGTCTCATAAGGTACCACTTCGGATTTATTCATTATCATGGTAAGAGGACCGGGCCAGTATTCTTCTGCAAGCTTATAAGCCGCCTCAGGAATATCTCTTACTATCTTTTCTACCGCGTCCATATCCGCCACATGGATAATCAGCGGATTATCGGACGGCCTGCCCTTTGCCGCATATATTTTTTTTGAGGATTCAGGATTAAGTCCGTCTCCTCCGAGACCATAAACTGTTTCTGTGGGAAAAGCTACAATTCCGCCGTTTTTAATTATTTCACCGGCCTTCTTTATTGTCTCAAGAGCTTTCCCATCTATATTATTTTCATCAATTACTTCAACTATTGTATTCATTTAAACCACTGCTTTATATTACTGTGCCATATATGCACTGATTACATCCCATATATCTGCTGTTTCGAAACCAAGAGCCCATTCTGCAACTCCTGCTATTCCATGAGCATTCATTACACTGAGTTTTGCCTCGATTGAGCGGGCCTCCTCATTCCATATCTGATAAAGAGTACCCTCGCTGTCAGTAATCTCTCCATAATACTGACAGGTTTCCTCATCCCAGTTCATTTCAATGCCTTTATCATTGATCACATTTGTTGCACCACTCATATGAAGAGCTTTGCTTGAAACTTCTCCGCCCTTGGTGGTCCACAGTCTTGTATAAAAAGGAATTGAATTCACAAGTTTTTCAGCAGGAACATCCTCCAGTGCCTTTTCAATTCCGGAGGTTACATATCCGATAGATGCAACAGAGCCTGCAACATCAGAGCCTGCGTAATGCTCGTCATATCCCATTATGACTACATAATCAGCAACAATAGCCTGCTCCTTAAGATTGTAATAACTGTTGGAAGCCAGAGGTACGTAATCATCAATTGACAATACCAGCTTATTTTCTCTGCATGCAACAGAAAGCTCTCTTACAAACTGAAGATAATCCTGTCCGAACTCTTCCTTTATTTTCTCAATATCCACATTGATACCGTCAATACCATAGGAAGTAGCCTGTCCTATAACATTAGCAACAAGATTTGCTCTGGATGCAGCATGCTTCAAAACAGTTCCTGTATCAAAATCCCCCTTGGAATTGAAATCATCCAAAGCAGCCCATACCTGTATATTGTTCGCATGAGCTGTCGTTACATAATCATTTGTAGCATAGCTTATTATATTTCCGTCATTGTCATTGATCTGAAACCAGGTAGGTGCTATGGCATTAAGCGTCTTCACCTGTCCTACAATACCTGAAATAGAATCGTTTCCCGCAATTCCTCCTATAGGATGAAAACCAAGATTAACTTTTCCATCCAGGCGAACAGTTGTATAGTCATTCAGTCCTGTAGGTGAAGGCAGCGTTCCTGCAGCACCTGCGATAGGTTCAAAAAGGCTGTTACCTGAAATGGCTGCTTCCATTGTACTCTTATCAATGGTTGTATTCTCAGCTTCAAAATCCAGGACTTTGTTTTCAACATATCCGCTATGGCCATCCCAGGTAAGAACCCTTGACCATTCATCCATTTTTTCTGTGACAATTGCACTGCCGCCCTCAACTGTTGTTACAATCGGGCTCTTTCTTCCACCAAGTATTCTGATGGCTGTCTTTTTCTTGATATTTACAATGCTGCCCTCAAAACTTCCACTGATTATTCTGATTCGATTTGGCTCAGTGAAACTCTTGAAGGTCATATCAGAAAATACTTTTACATAATCAAGCGCCACATACAAAACATCATTTTCCAGGAATGATATTGCAAAGCCTGCATCACCACACTCGCCGTTTGTACAAGTCCATGTATTCTCTCCGACAACTGCTTTATAAGTTACAGTCGGTGTCGTGTATAAAAGTATTCCGTCCTCTTTGCCATAATAAAATCTGCCATTTATCAGACTTCTGACAGAATCAAAATCAAGATAGCTTATACCGTTGACCATTTTGGCCTTATTTTCAAGAATCTCACTATTATAAGCTATGATCACATCATTCTCAGAGGTGATGTTGTAATAATCATTCAGATCCGCCTGTTCCTTTGTATATGAAAAATGCTCATATGCCAACTGCAGAGCATAAATTCCTCCAATCAATAAAATGAGGGCGATGATTATCACCACCGGTAAAATCTTTTTCTTCATTAATTAACCAGCTCCTTCCAATCGCCCTCAATTATACCATAAAACCGCTATACCACAAACGGTATAGTGCCTTTGGTATTCTTCGGATTATTGAAAATCTTTCTTTTGCGCAAGGTGGGGCCCTCCGGCAATTTTGTTAATGTTGACTGATTTTGATCAAGAGGTAACGGTTTCAGCTGCCAACAGGAGATAAGTGATAATTTCCCAAACCTGCTTCATCTGATACTTATACCCGGTAATCGCAATAATCCGATTTCCCAATATTCAATTGGCCTGGTGCCACTGAAGTATCACAAAATAAAAAAGTTTGTTTGTTGTTATTATTGAAAATTATTATAAAAAGTTTTTGTGATTTCGCCCGACGAACGTCGGATGAATACTTGTAAGACATTCCGCACAGACAATGCGGAACATTGTTATAAATGCCTGTCTATCATGCCTCCCTTCCTGATACTGGTATCACAGAGGCACCACGAGTATTCAATATACACTATTCCAATTATAAAAGCAAGTCTTTTTTCAATAATTTTAATTTTTATAATCAGGGCAACTTAATCTCTATAAACAAGTCATGAAATTTTTAAAAATGCCGATACATCTATTGACACAAGTTCACGTTTTTTATAATATTCAACTAATCAAACATACATTTACAGTTGTAAACTTTTTATGGAGAACATCGGATGAAAATCGAAAGAGTTAATGATTATCAAATACGATGCACACTTACAAAAGAAGATCTCGCAAGCAGAGAGCTGAAGATCAGCGAGCTTGCTTATGGAACCGATAAAGCCAAGGAACTCTTCAGAGACATGATGCAGCAGGCCAATTATCAGTTTGGTTTTGATGCAGAGGACATTCCTCTTATGATAGAAGCTGTCCCGATCAATTCTGAGTGTATCGTTCTTATTATTACCAAGGTAGAGGATCCGGAGGAACTTGATACCAGGTTTGCCAACTTCTCACCTTCTGTAACGAACGAAGTGACCGGTTCTTCTTCTGAAATGGATGATATTGAAGATGACATATCTTCTCTTTTCAAAAAGATCAAGGAAAGCGAAGGCTCTATGCCTAATTCCAATCACGGAAGGGCTAAAAAGCGCCCCAGTGCCGGAAATAAGAATGCAGAAAACAGTCAGGATAATGAAGATGCAAATCTGTTTTTCCTTTTCTCATTCGACACAATGCACGACATTATGAAATTTGCTTCACTTAATCAGGCCCCTGTAACTGTGAATAACACTTTATACAAAAGCGATTCAACCGGAAGGTTATTCCTTTTGATCCAGCCTTCTGGCGAAAGTGCAGGTGCTCTTAAGAGCCTGTGCACACAGCTTTCTGAATACGGAAGACCTGAGAATTCAAGTTCCATCAGTATTCAGTACCTTGATGAGCACTACAAAGTAATAATCCGTGATAACGCAATCCAAAAGCTGACAGATATTTGATATTCACCCTCCACGATCCCAGGATCCCGGAGGGTTTCTTATTGTATACTCAAATAATTTTGCTTGTAAAATTCCCCTACGCGGGCAAAACCATAAAGCAAAAAATCCCCGACACGCATATTGCATGTCGGGGATTTCTGCTTGTATCTTAGTTCTTACTCTGAAGAATTAGTTATCGTAAAGAGTAACCAGCTTGTTCAGGTAAGCAAGACGCTCTTCAGCGTTCTCCTTAGACTTAGCATAGAGCTTCTGTGCTCTCTCAGGATTCTTGAGCTTAAGTGAAAGGTATCTAACCTCACCGTCAAGGAAGTCCTGATACTCCTCTGTAGGAGCCTTGCTGTCGAGTGAGAACTTCTTCTCAGCAGCAGGATTGAAGCGGAACATATGCCAGTAGCCAGTAGCTACAGCCTTCTTCTCTTCATCCATAACCTTATTCATACCGGACTTAAGTCCCTGGTTGATACAAGGAGCATATGCGATGATGAGTGAAGGTCCCGGATATGCCTCAGCCTCAGCGATTGCCTTAAGTGTCTGGTTCATATCAGCACCCATAGCGATCTGAGCAACATATACATAACCATAGCTCATAGCGATAGAAGCAAGATCCTTCTGCTTGATCTCCTTACCGCCTGCAGCGAACTGTGCTACAGCACCTGTAGGAGTAGCCTTTGAGGACTGTCCACCTGTATTTGAGTAAACCTCAGTGTTAACAACGAGAACGTTTACATCCTTACCGGAAGCAAGTACGTGATCGAGACCACCAAATCCGATATCGAATGCCCATCCGTCACCACCGAAGATCCACTGTGACTTCTTAGCTGCGAAGTCCTTATTCTTAAGAACATACTTAGCAGCATCTGAGCTGTCGCCTGCAAGTGCAGCTACGAGCTCTTCTGTAGCAGCTGTGTTTGTAGCACCGTTAGCGAAAGTATCAAGATACTTCTGAGCTGCGTCCTTAGCGGAACCGCTGCCAGCTGCGATCTCTTCTACCTTCTCCTTGATAGCATCACGGAGTGCGTTCTGTGCAAGAACCATACCGAAACCAAACTCAGCGTTATCCTCGAACAGGGAGTTATCCCATGCAGGACCCTGGCCCTTTTCGTTTACTGTGTAAGGTGTTGAAGGTGAGGAGTTACCCCAGATTGATGTACATCCTGTAGCGTTAGCAACGTACATTCTGTCACCAAAGAGCTGAGTAACAAGCTTAACATAAGGTGTCTCACCACAACCTGCGCAAGCGCCTGAGAACTCAAGGAGAGGCTGCTTGAACTGTGAACCTCTGATTGTTGTCTCTTTAAGCTTCTCAACAACTTCTGTCTTAACAGGAGTCTTAACTGCATAATCGAAGTACTTCTGCTCATCCTTGTTATCAGCGATAGCGCCCATCTTAAGAGTCTCGCCTGCCTTGTTACCTACGCAGACATTAGCGCAGGAACCGCAACCTGTACAATCAAGTGCAGAGATAACAACTGAGAACTTGTATCCGGGAACTCCGTTGAGATCCTTTGTCTGAAGTCCTTCAGGAGCCTTAGCAACTTCATCATCTGTAAGCGCAACTGTTCTGATTGCAGCGTGAGGACAAACAAGTGAACAGAATCCACACTCTACGCACTTTGTAGCATCCCACTTCGGAACGTTAACTGCAATACCTCTCTTCTCGAATGCAGCAGATCCACTAGGTGTAGAACCATCAACATAAGGAAGAAGGTCAGAAACCTTAAGTGTGTTACCTTCCTGAGAGTTAACCTTGGACTGGATGTTGTTAACGAAATCTACAACGTCCTTACGATCGCCCTTAGCTTCTGTGAACTCAAGGCCTTCGTCCTTAGCATCCTTCCAGCTTTCAGGAATCTCTACCTTGATGAGGTTCTTCGGATCAGCACCTGCATCGATAGCATCCCAGTTCTTCTTAACGACATCTTCACCCTTACGGCCGTATGTCTTCTGAGCAGCATCCTTCATGAACTTGATTGCATCTTCTTCAGGAATGATCTTTGTGATGTTAAAGAATGCAGACTGAAGGATTGTGTTAATTCTTGTAGGACCCATACCTACTTCAA
>CAMVLM010000012.1 GCA_947168335.1 uncultured Butyrivibrio sp.
TTGGCACCATGCTTTCTGTAGTAGTGCTTGTCCTGAAGCTCCTGGGGTGCAGGCTGAACTCTGGGGTTAATAACCTCACATCTGTATGCCATCTTGGCAACCTCTTCTGTAACAACTGCATTGTGGACAGCCTCATGAGCGTCCTTGCCCCATGAGAATACGCCGTGATTCTTGCACAGAACTGCAGGCACCGCAACAGGATCCTTACCCATTCTCTCGAATTCATTTACGATAAGATGTCCGGTATTCTCCTCGTATGCCTGATCAATCTCTTCCTTTGTAAGGCATCTTACACAGGGAATCTCACCGTAGAAATAATCAGCGTGAGTTGTTCCGTAACAGGGAATGCTTCTTCCTGCCTGAGCCCAGCTTGTTGCATAGGAAGAATGAGTGTGTACAACACCGCCGACTTCCTTAAAAGCCTTATAGATTTCAACATGAGTAGGTGTATCTGATGAAGGATTAAGTTTTCCCTCAACCTTGTTTCCATCAAGATCCATAACAACCATATCATCGGGAGTCATGGTGTCATACTCTACACCACTGGGCTTGATTACAAAAAGTCCGCTCTCTCTGTCTATAGCACTGACGTTACCCCATGTAAAGGTAACCAGGCCATACTTGGGAAGCAGAATATTTGCCTCATATACTTTTTGCTTTAATTCTTCTAACATTTAAATTTAGAACATTTTTTACTCCTTTATAAATGAAGTTCTGTTCTCGCTGCGCTCGCAGAACCAAGCAGCACACTACGCGCAATAATACCGCGCTTAATGATTACTTAAGTGAATCAACTGCAGCTCTTTCAATTGTAAGACCTGCATTGTAATCCTTCATGAACTCGTCAAAGCCCTTTACATCCTCTGCAACAGGCTCGCAGGTCTCAACCTTTCCTTCCTTGAATACCTTATTGTTGAGGTACTGCTCAAGAGTTTCGCCCTCATCCTTCTGGAGCATATAGCCTGCAAGAATTGCCTGACCCCAAGGGCCGCCTTCTCCTGCTGTCTCCATAAGCTTGATAGGTGTATCAAGTGCTGCTGCCATTACTCTGTCACCAACACCTCTGATCTTGAAGAAGCCACCCTGTCCAAAGAAGAAATCTGCCTTAACGTTCTCTTCCTTCATAAGAATATCATTTCCGACCTTAAGCGCACCCAGTGCTGTATAAAGATGAGTTCTCATAAAGTTTGCGAGATTCATCTTTGCATCAGGTCTTCTGACAAAGAGCGGTCTTCCCTCATTAAAGCCTGTGATACTCTCACCGGAGAAGTAATTGTATGCAAGAAGTCCGCCACAGTCAGCATCCCCCTCCATTGCCTTTCTGTAAAGAGTGCCATAAAGTGTGTCATCATCTATATCATTGCCTGTTGCCTTTGCAAACTCTCTGAAAAGTCCAACATAAGCATTAAGATCTGAAGTACAGTTATTGCAATGAACCATGGCAACCTGCTCACCTGAAGGAGTTGTTACAAGGTCGAGTTCAGGATATGCCTTTGAAAGATCATGCTCAAGAACAACCATTGAGAATACTGATGTTCCTGCGGAAATATTACCTGTGCGGACACCAACAGAGTTGGTTGCTGCCATGCCTGTGCCTGCATCTCCCTCCGGAGGACAAACAGGAATACCTGCTTCAAGAGTGCCTGTGGGATCAAGCTTCTTTGCACCTTCTGCAGTAAGGCTGCCTGCTTTTTCACCTGCTGCCAGTGACTTGGGAAGAATATCCCTGAGCTTCCATGAAAATCCTTTGTCTGCAATCAGTTCATCAAACTGGGCAACCATCTTTTCATTATAATCGCAGGTTGAAGAATCAATAGGGAACATACCTGAAGCATCGCCTACACCAAGAACCTTCTCACCTGTAAGCTGCCAGTGAATGTAGCCTGCAAGAGTTGTAAAGAAATCAACCTTGCTGACATGTTCTTCTTTATTAAGAATTGCCTGATAGAGATGAGCAATACTCCATCTCTGAGGAATATGATATCCGAAAAGGTCTGTAAGCTTATCTGAAGCCTCCTCGGTTATTGTGTTTCTCCATGTTCTGAAAGGAACAAGAAGTGTTCCTTCTTTATCAAATGCCATGTAACCATGCATCATTGCTGAAAATCCCATGGCACCTACTTTTGTAAGTTTTACTCCGTACTGCTTGTCTACGTCTGCTGTAAGTTTTGCATAGCAGTCCTGAAGTCCGCCCCAGATATCATCAAGAGTGTATGTCCAGATTCCATTATCAAGTCTGTTTTCCCAGCCGTGTCCCCCCTGGGCGATGGGATTATGTTCAAGGTCAGTAAGCACTGCCTTTATTCTTGTTGAACCAAACTCAATTCCAAGTAGTGTTTTTCCCTCAACTATCGCCTGTTTTGCATCTCCCATAATATTCTCCTTCTCTTTATTTATAAGTTTCTTTGCCACCTTAATATTTTAGATTTATCTCAAATATTTTTCATATTTATATATTATACATCATTTTCAAGAAAAAGACACCTTCCCCTTTCAAAAAAGAGGAAGGTATTCTTTACTTAACCAATCCGAAGCCCAGTATAGTGAATTTCTTTTCTTCGCTGCCTTCGGCCATGCGGATTTCAACCTCATGGCGTCCTTCCTTGTTATCATTAAGGATTATAACAGGATTGCAGTGAGTCCAGCCTGTTGCCAGAGGATCTGCATCAAGTACCTTTTTTCCGTCAACCAGAACTTCCGCAACACCTGCATCAGGAAGCCCTGAATCCTTGAACACCAGAAGGAGTTTCGAGCAGCTAAGGCTCATCTTAAAAGGCTTGTTTCCAAGACCTTCTACATGACTCCAGTTATTGGGAAACTCAGGAACAGGAACAATCTCGCTGTCCATCTCAACCCTTTGAAGATCTTCATCCGTCTCAGTAAATGAACCTTCATCAAGTTCAGTTATCTCAAATTTATCTTTTAATGCTGACAGCTCTTTTTTATCAAGAAGAACAACGTCTTCAAAATCCTTGCCGAGTACCGGAGCTGTCTGCCCAACATTAATTTCATCAGCTTCGTCTTTTATATGACCTGCCCTGACCTCTTCAAGGAGATTTATCAGACAGTCACTCATGACCCGGTGTCCCATGTTGCTGGGATGATACTGATCATAGAAAAACTGATTTTTTGAGATTACCCTTCCCTCGTCAGGCATCCTGGGAAACTGCGGAGTAACCGCATCCATTACGCTGACCATAGGAATATTGTAGTTTCTTCCAACAGGTGAAAGTCTGTCCTGAAGATTCCAGTCGTAAGAGAAAACTGCAAATATCAGAACAACTGCCGGCTTCCACGGAAGCTTAAGAGCTTTTCTTACAAGGCTTTCGTAGCAGATTCCCTTTGTCTCATCACCTTCATCGTTAACAGCAAATTCAATAACTATAAGGTCAGGCTTCTTTGCTCCGTCCCTAAGAACATCTCTCTCAAATCTTATCATTCCAAGCTCTGAAGGAGTTCCTCCTACACCTGCTTTGACAAGATCCACCCTGCCGGGTTTTGCATAGCGTTTTTCGAATTCCTCAGAAAAAACTTTGGCATAGGATTTCTGATGGATCGGCACTGCACCGGCACCCTGCGTGATGGAACCTCCGATAAATCCGAGAGTTATTTCCTCTCCTGCGGCAGCTTTATCAAGCATTTTTCTGATTCTGTCGACATTGCCTGCCTGCATAAGGCTGTTGGAAATCATTTTTTTGTATTCATCAGAATTAAAATCGACTATGTTTTCCTGAGGCTGAGGCGGAGCAGTGAAACCATCATTTAAATAAAATCTCACATCAGCAATAGCCTCTATCCCCGACCTTTTAAATTCAAATCTCATCTGGCCGATTTCATTGTCTGTTGAAACCCAGTCTACATCAGAGAGCTCAATCATTGTCTCCATTCCGTCGGGAGTAAATTCTTTGCTGATCTCTGTTGCGTCCTCTCCGGGATTTCCGGGATACATCTGCATAACAAACTTCACAGGCTCATCGGAAGCTTTTGCAGAAACGCTGACTCCGATGCTTTTTACCATCTCTCTGAATCCCGCGGTACTTCTTAATTTGTCCAGCATTGATTCATCAGTTACATTACCTGATATTCTGGCAGCATCAATAAGTCTTCCGTCGTTAGAATATATAAACTGTATTCCTCTTCCGTCAGGCTGCGGGGATCCGTAAATCCCCTTGCCGTGCATTACATAAAAGAAAGGATTTTTCTTAACAGGATCCTTCGGTGCCTTGGGTCCTCTTATCTCTTCTGTACTCATGATCATTACCTTCGTTTTTTATAAATTGACATCTGCGCTTACGCACTTGTGACCTGTAAGCTCTTCTGAGCGCTTATCAGGCTGTGAGAAACCGGCAAAAAGCTTGAAGTTCTTCGCAAAAATCTCTCTGTTTCCGTCTTCATCAACTGATGTGAATGCTCTTGCATCTACATGAAGCTCAACAACTTTCTCCTCACCTGATGAAAGGTTAATTCTCTTAAATCCGCAAAGGCTGTGGTTTCTTACTGCAAAAGCTGAATCCATATCCTTTATATAAACCTGAAGGACCTCATCAGTTGCAACACTTCCCTTATTAACAACCTTTACCTTAAGATCAGCGCCGGTAAGCTCGCTGCCGTTCTTTGTAAGGTTTACTTCAACAGCTTCAGCTGCGCAATCGCCGTATGTAAGACCGTAACCGAAAGGATATTCAGCAACACCCTCGTAGTATCTGTAGGTTCTGTTCTTCATTGAGTAGTCAGTAAACTCAGGAAGGTCCTTGCCATCACCGTAGAAAGTAACAGGCAGCTTACCTGAAGGAGATACCTCACCAAAGAGGATCTTTGCCACATCATTACCGCCTCTTGCTCCGGGATACCATGCCTGGATAATAGCTGCTGCCTTCTTCTCTGCAATTGACAGATCGATGGCACTACCGGACATGTTGATAACAATTGTAGGTTTGCCACACTCAAGTACTGCGTTGAGAAGAAGTCTCTGTGAAAGAGGAAGGTTAAGATCGTTCTTGTCTCCTGATGAGAACTGGTTACCTGTATCTCCTTCTTCTCCCTCGAGGGTCTCATCAAGACCAAGAACTACTACCATTACATCTGAGTAATCAGCAACAGTCTGAACCTCAGAGAGTCTGTCCGGATAGAAAGGATCAGCAAGGTTGCTTATGTTCTCCTTCCAGAGATCGCAGCCCTCAGAATAAAGCACTCTTGTGTTTTCTGATACCGCATTCTGGATACCCTGAAGTACAGTTATATATTTAGAAGAAGTTCCGTGATAGTTACCCATAAGAGCAACTCTGGAATCTGCATTAGGTCCAACAACACCGATGGTCTTAAGCGCATCTTTCTTGAGAGGAAGAATGCCATCGTTTTTCAGCATTACAATTCCCTCAAGAGCTGCCTTGTCTGCAACCTTAAGGTGCTCATCGCACTCAACAACCGTATAAGGAATCTTGTCGTATTCTGTCTCGTCAAACATACCAAGAAGAAATCTTGTTGTGAAAAGTCTCTCGCAGGACTCTGTGATAACCTTTTCGTCAATCATTCCACAGCGATATGCATTCATGACCTTCTGATATGTGCATCCGCAGTTAAGGTCACATCCTGTCTCAAGTGCAAGCTTTACGGATTCCTCGGGAACTCTTGTTACATGATGATTCTCATGGAAATCTCTTACTGCCCAGCAGTCGGATACATAGTGCCCCTTAAATCCCCATTTTCCGCGAAGAGTATTTTTCATCAGATCCTGGTGTGCGCAGCAGGGTTCACCGTTTGTTCTGTTGTAAGCACCCATTACTGCTTCAACATCAGCATCTTTTACGCAGGTCTCAAATGCGGGAAGATATGTCTCCTCAAGATCCTTTTTTGAAGCCTTTGCATCAAAGTGGTGACGCTCAGACTCAGGACCTGAATGAACAGCAAAGTGCTTGGCACATGCTGCTGCCTTCATATACTCTCCGTCTCCCTGAACACCTTTAATGAAAGGAACGGCAAGCTTACCTGTAAGGAAGGGATCCTCACCGTATGTCTCATGACCTCTTCCCCATCTGGGATCACGGAAAATATTTACATTAGGTGTCCAGAAAGTAAGTCCCTTGTATATATCTCTGTCACCTCTTTTGCTGGATTCGTTGTACTTTGCACGGCCTTCTGTTGCAACAATCTCTCCGATCTCATGCATAAGCTCTTCGTCGAATGCTGCCGCAATTCCGATTGCCTGAGGGAACATTGTTGCGGTGCCTGCTCTTGCAACACCGTGAAGTGCCTCGTTCCACCAGTTATATGCAGGTACTCCGAGTCTGTCGATAGCTTCAGCATTAAACTTAAGCTGAGAAGCCTTCTCCTCAACAGTCATCTTGCTGACTAATTCTTTTGCTCTCTTTCTTGCTTCTTCTCTATTCATAAATCTTTCTTCCTTTCTCGTCCTTTATTCCGCTCTTCCTGTAAAAATATGAATTAACCTGATCCCGCCATTCCTTCGCGTTGTAAATCTGTCTCTCAAATCTGTTCTTTACACGCAGGAAGGATTCCTCAGGGATTTTTCCTTCAAGTATGTTCCAGTTTTCTGCTATTTTCTCAGCTTCAGCCTCTCCATCAAAATGGGTATCATAAATGTACTGAATAAGAGTCCTTCCATCCTTAAGCCTGTGATCGTATGAGATATGATGGAAGAAAAGCAAAAGCTCCTGGGGACATTTGTCCGGATCATTGAATTTCTCGGCATTTTCAGGATAATATTGCTGAGCATATCCTGTACCGTTACTGCTTCTGTCAACTCCAAGCCCCAGATGATCCGCTCTGTGGTAGGTTCCCCACCTTGAATACTCATAGCCGTCAACGCTTGGTCCGTAATGAGTGTTTGGTGTCACCATCCATCCGATTCCAAGAGGACATGTATACTTTTCGTAGATTTCTCTCGATCTTAAAAGCATATCCACGATCAGATCCTCATCATTTTTATCGATTCTGAATGTCTGGCTGACCCACTCTCTGGCTATCTCTTCCGCACTCAGTGACATGTCATATGCAAGCCTTCCAAAGCCATAGAGATTAGCTGCTGCCATATCATTGCCTGTCCAGTTTTTATCATTACCGGTGTTGATAACCGCTGCTATTCCACAGTTTTTATTACCAAAAGCTCTTCCGCTTATCACATCAGCTACTGTATCTTTTTCCTTCTGACAATAAGTCTTAAAATCAAGGACTTCCCTGAACAGAGGAATCAGGTAACACAGATCTATCTGTTGTCCTGTGTACTCCTGCGCTATCTGAACTTCAAGCATCTGATTGGTTTTGGTAAGTCCTCCAAGAAGCGGTGAAACAGGCTCCCTTATCTGGAAATCCATGGGTCCGTTCTTAATCTGAAGGATTACGTTGTCCTTATACTTTCCGTCAAGATCCTTAAAGTAATCATATCCGGCTCTTGCTCTGTCTGTTTTGGTATCGCGCCAGTCCTGGGTGCAGTTGTAAACAAAACATCTCCATATGATGAGTTTTCCATAGGGTTTTACTGCATCCGCCAGCATATTGGCTCCGTCTGCCTGTGTCCTTCCATAGGTAAAAGGTCCAGGTCTGCCCTCAGAGTCTGCCTTCACAAGGAATCCTCCCAGATTGGGAAGAGCCTCAAACACTTCTTTGCATTTGTCATCCCACCATTTGATGACCTCTTCATTAAGCGGATCACAGTTATCCATTCCGCCAAGCTCGATCGGAGAAGCAAAGTTCAGCGACAGATACATCTTTATTCCGTAATCTCCAAACACATCTGAAAGTTCTTTAAGTCTTCCGAAATATCTGTCTGTAATAAGGTAGCTCGCCGCATCCTTAACGTTTACATTATTGATAACAACTCCGTTGATTCCTATACTGGCCATAAATCTGGCATAATCTCTTGTTCTGTCATCAACAACGATTTCATTATTTACATAGAAAAATGATCTTCCGGAATAACCTCTTTCAATGCTTCCATCCATGTTGTCCCAATGGTTCATCATTCTCAAAGGATTATCGGGGCTGCTATTAACCTCGCATCCGTCACTAAGTTTTCCAAAATTGACCAATCGCAATAAGTGATAAGTTCCGTACAGTGCTCCGTTTTCATCACCAGCTTCCACTGATACCGTACTGTTCTTGCATGAAATCCTGTATCCTTCAGCCTTTACAGCAACATTTTTCTTTATTTCAATTTTCAGAGTATCACTGCTTCCGGCACCATTTTCTCCAAATGATACCTCTGCTCCCAAAAGCCCATACATGCCTCTTCTCAGCTCATCTATCATACTGCCAACAACCCTGTTGTCCTCAGAAAAGCCGGAGAATGTGATATTTACGCTTTTTATATCATTTCGTACTCTCTCGTAATTCAGCCAAAGCTGCGTCCATTCGCTCATTTCATTAACCTCTGTGCATAAAAAAAGAAAAGCATTACACCACAATCATTCTACGAAATCATGTAGCGTAATGCTTTTCAATATTTGCTATTAGACCTTTACTTATTGCCTTTTATTTATTTGTAATCGATTTATTTTTCCAGCGTCCCACTTTGAACATCAAAAAAGTGATAAATGCACCGATTGTCCAGGTTATCAGCATGGAAATCTGCATCATATAGCAGTTACCCTGAGGAAGCTGCGGCGTTTTGGTTAAATTAACCAGTATATACGCCATCGGAACGCGGAGAACGATTGAGGTTATCATGGATATCCACATGGGTGTCAGCGTATCTCCCGCACCTCTCATGATTCCTGACAGACACTGTGTAACTTCCATCGCGATATAACCGATTATCAGGATACACATCATATTGTAGCTAAGAGTGATAAGATCCTGAGTTGATGTGAAAATACCCATAATGGGCTTTCCAAAAATAAGGATCATGACAGACAGTACTGCTGATATTCCCATAGCCACCAGAGTTCCGTTCCTTGCGCCCTTTATAACTCTATCCATCTTACCTGCACCGATGTTCTGTCCTGCAAAGGTAGTCATTGCAGAGCCAAATGAAAATGCAGGAAGCATAACGAAACCATCCACACGCATTACGATAACGTTTGCCGCAATGTACTGCTCTCCGAATGTATTGGTCAGGTTCTGAACTACGATCATGGACATAGAGAAAATGGCCTGTGTCACACCTGAGGGAAGTCCCAGCTTTATAAGGTTTGCGGTATAGAACTTCTCAGGGATCAGGTACTCTTTTCTAAAATCGAATAAATCCGTCATCTTTGTAAGTTTTCTTACACAGAGAACTGCGGAAACAGCCTGGGCAAGCACTGTCGCAAGGGCAACACCAGCTACTCCCATTCTGAAATAGGCCACAAAAACCAGATCCAGGATAATATTCAGAACCGTGGCAACAAGCAGATAAATAAGTGCGGAGATTGAATCACCAAGTCCCCTTAAAACACCGCTCATAATGTTATAAAAGCCGCCACCCATAATTCCGATAAAGATGATCCATAAATATGAAGTACACCAGTCAATGATACTTGCAGGCGTTCCCAGAAGTTCCAGAATTGGTCTGGTAACAATTGGTCCAACTATCATAATAAAAAGTGATGCCACACCGGTCAGCGTAATGCTGCATCCGATGGTCTTGGAGAGCTGCTCACGCTGCCTTGCTCCAAAATACTGAGACACCATAATAGATGCTCCGACAGCGATACCCATAAAAAGAACAAGCATCAGGTTCAGTATCGGACCTGCGCTTCCAACCGCCGCAAGAGCATTATCTCCTACAAATCTTCCTACTATTATACTGTCAACTGTGTTGTATAACTGCTGTGCTATATTTCCCAAGAGCATGGGAATAGTGAATTTTACTATCTGTTTTACAGGGTTTTCCACTGTCATATCAACAGGGGCAAAAAGTTCTTTTAGTGCCATTTAATAATCATCCAATCTTTTCGTATTCTCTCTCTTCTCTATATACTAGATTATTACTAAAATTGACAGTTGTCAATGTTTTCGATTTGCCCCAGTCTGTCTTTTAGGAATAAAAATACTGTCTCAGCCCATTTGAGCGGACTCTGCCTTTTTGGCTTTTGCCACCGGCACGGTAACAATAAATCTGATGGTGTGATCTCCATCGCGCTTTGCTTCGATCTCACCACCGTGAGATGTGGCGATGGCTCTGGCAACAGACAGTCCTATACCGTAACCTCCTGTTTCTCTGCTTCTTGAATTATCTGCTCTGTAGAAACGGTCGAAAAGTCTGTCCAGATTTCCTTCCGGGATGGTATCACAGGTGTTTGATACCTCAAAAAATACCTTTTTACCCTTTGAATCCTTACTCAGATGAACAATAACACTGCCATTCTCCGAGGAATACTTCATGGCATTATCTATAAGAAGTGATGAAAGCTGATTAAGACTATTCTTATCTCCATTGATATGAATATCCTCTTCAATATCCACATCGTACTTAATTCCCTTTGAATCAGCCACAGCTGCAAAGGATGCCGCATTTTCGATTATAACCTCACTCATATCCACATCGGAGAAAACAACATGAATGTTTTCCTCCTCCATTCTGGACAGAGTGAGCATATTTTTAACAAGTCCGTTCATTCGCTTGATCTGTCCGCGAATACTGCTCGTCCACTCGCTCTTTCCTGACTCAAGCTCCAGAACATCCACATTTGCAGATATAACAGCAAGCGGAGTTTTCAACTCGTGACCTGCGTCAGTTATGAATCTTTTCTGTTTTTCAAGGGACTCAACCACGGGAGCGACAGCCCTTCCCGAGAAAAGAAATACCAGTACGAACATTGCAGCAAGGCTCACAAATCCAATTAAAAGTGTCATAAGTAAAAGCTTGTTGGCGCTGTAAAAGTCAGAGCTGCAATCGATAAAAAGAACCAGATAATCCCCATCCTCTGTCTGGTGGATAAGATATCTGTAGTGATTGTCATAGTATCCTTTTTCTTTATTTTTATTTGCAAACACTGTCTGGGCAATGCTGTTTGCATCACTGGAAGAGATAGCCGCAATATGTCCCGTGTTTATCTCAGATGCATTTCCGTTTTCATCCATCTTTACCCAGAAATATCTTGACTGATAAGGCATCTCCAGACTTCTGTTATAAGCAGCTTTATCACCGAAAAAGCCATCCCTGTTCATAGGTGGTTCTTTCGTAAAATCAGGCGGTGATTCTGGTTCCGTAGTTTCCGACTTATTATCTGAAGATTCTGAATCACTGCTTTTTTCCAGCAATCGTTTTCTCATATCGGGGAAAAAGCCGCCATTTTCAGCAAGTATGCTGAGCCTCTCATCTGCCCCGTTCTGGATCTGTACATAATTGACCACGTTTATTACACCGATGATGCAGATAAGGATCACCAGCAAAGACAGCATAGCTGTAAGCACAAATTTTCTGCGCAGTTTCTTAACCATATAAACTCCATTTATGATTTCACATTCATTGAGTAACCAAGACCACGTGAAGCCTTGATCTCACAGGTAGCATCAAGCTGACTGAGTTTTTTTCTGATATTTGATATATAAACCCAGACCACATTTACATCTGCCTCACCATCGGACCAGATTCTGTCCATAAATGAGTCAACGGAAATAACCCTTCCGGGATTCTCCATAAGCATCTCAAGCATCTGAAACTCCCTGCCCACAAGTCTTATAGGGTCATGGCCTTCTGTGCTGAGCTCATAGGTCGCCCTGTCCAGATTGAGGTTACCGCAGCTTAAACTGTTGGGAGTAAAATCTGTTTTTCTTCTGGTCATTGCTCTTATTCTTGCCAAAAGCTCTCCCATGTCAAAAGGCTTTGTGAGATAATCGTCTGCACCGAGATCAAGCCCTTTTATCCTGTCCTCGATTTCAGACTTTGCCGTAAGAAAAAGTACGGGGGTTGAGATTCCCTTTTCCCTAATCTTTTTAAGCACCTCAGTTCCTTCCATTCCGGGCATCATGATGTCCAGTATAATTCCGTCATATTCACTGGCAAGAATATACTCCAGCGCTTCCTGACCATCATAGACCGCATCCACTGTATAGGATGAATGCTTAAGGATTGCCACAAGGGCATTAGACAATTCTCTTTCATCTTCTGCAAGTAATAGTTTCATATTTATTCTCCCGAAATAATATCTTCATTTAAAAAACTTATACTCATATGATAACAGACAGAATTGATGCAATTCATGAAGATTCTATAAATAATGATCAATCATAGTAATCCATAAGGATAAGCTCTACAACCCGCGAATAGCTTGCAATTCCATCATCTATACCATTGACCTTCAGCGTTGTATCCACAAATGTATCTGCTGCCTTCCTGACTTTTTCTGTCTCAAAAACAGCTGTTTCTTCCACCCTGTCCCAGCTCTCTTTTGTAAGGAAAATATTGTCTCTTTTTACGGTATCCGATATTTCCACATGTGATTTATACTCATCCTTACTTACGTTATTGTTGAATTCATTATTTACATAGTTTAAAATTCCCAGATATCCGCTGTAATTGAAAACCATATCATCACTATTTACGCAGGCAAGATAAGCAAGAAAATTCGCCTCATCCTCCATGATATAGCTCTTGGTGTGGGCAAGCTCATGACACATGGTAAAAGGCTTGTTCATTATATACATCTCTGCATTGTAATTAGCTTCCATGGAAAAAGGAAAATAATATCCCTGCATATACTGCTGACTGATAAAGCCTGAAAAAAACATTGGTTTAGGTGTCACATAGTATCCCGAAAGCTTGGGAAACCTTTCAGAAAGGCCTCTCATAGCTGTTTGTGCGGTCTTCATCATATTACCGGAATAGATGACTTCTCCTGCTTCATCCCTTTCAACCTGCTCCGCCAGCTCGTTACACCTGATCACAATATAATCCCGAAGATCCGCAAGCTCAGAAACGGTATATTCTCTCTCATCACCGTCCTGCTGCCCGGCTTTTTCACCTCTATTGCTCTGACCAATCGGCGTTGTGTGGTAGTTAATAAAGCAGTTCAGGGTCATCACAAGAAAAATCACTATAAGAATATCCGCCGTTACTCTGGCATAAGACACAAAAACCTTCACCAGTGTCCTTCTGTCTGACTTATCTCTTTTTTTAATATTTTTAACAGCTGAAATAAGTGCTGATACAGCAAGAATCAAAAAGACCGCAATCCACAAAAGACCGGCTATGATCATCCACTCGCCAACCGAGAAAGGAATCTCTGAAGTCAGTCTTCCAAGTGCATTTTCCCACAATGGAAAAACATAAGCCGTATAAGCGTCAGCAAAACTGACGCTTATTACGGAAATAATATTCAGTAAAATTGTGATCAGCAAAATAGATGCAAATAGTTTTTTTCTCATATTTATATAGTATAACTTTAAGCGTTATAAGGAAAACACTATTTATCTATCATGCATTTGTCTCTGAGTCTGAAGTAACTGAACTATTCTCTGTATTTTCACCCTCTGTAGGATTTTGGGAATCATCACCGGGCATCTGTGGCATTTCACCATTTTTAAAATCAGGCATTTCGCCATCATTGAACTGAGGCTTCTCACCATTCTGAATCTGGCCATGTCCACCGCCCATGCGTCCGCCGCCCTGTCCCGGACCGCCCATCATACCTGCTGAAGAACCGGCTGATGTTGCTTTGTCGCTTACTGTAATAGTGTCAGTTGTGTCTCCGGCAGTTATAGTATATTCACCTTCTGCAAGATCTTCTGAACTGAAAACAATTGAAGATGCGTTTTTATTGAGTGTATAGTTAAGCAGTTCATTTCCATCACTGTCTGTGATCGTAATGACTGTTCCTGCTTCAAGTGTACTTTCAAAGCCGTATTTTACCGAGTACTGTTCTGAATCTGAGCTGAAGGTTTCTGCCATTCCGCTGGAGCCAACTGCTATCACAGTTCCGCCTGAGATTGTAGCTGTTCCGCCCTTATCAATCGCTCCGTTGCCGTCATTAACCGGTCCGTCCACAACAACATAGCCTCCGTCTATATACAGATTGCCGTTGGAATCTATTCCGTCACCGTCAGCATCAATGTGGATTTCTCCGCCATAAATGTGAATATAAGCGTTTTCATCATATTCCATTCCGCCGCCCATACCACCAAATCCGAATTCGTCCTGAGATGTGCTGGTTGATGCATTGAAACCATCATCGCTTGAATTTACGCTAATCGTGCCGCCAAGAATATCGATGCTGTCACCTTCAAGTCCTTCATAACTCTCGGTCACATTTATGTTGCCGCCTGCTATAAAAAGAACAGTTGCAGCATGAATACCATCATCCTGAGAAGATATATTAATATCTCCACCCTCTATATAAATATACCCTTTTCCGGCTTCTTCTTCGTTACTGGTGTGAATACCATCCTTATCACTTCCACTTGTGAGATTGAAGTTTCCGTCCTTAATCCTTACGGAATCCTTGCCTTCAATAGCATTCCCTGTGGATGTGATGTTATAAGTTCCGCCGGTAAATTTTACATCGTCCTTCCCTACGATGCCGTTTGCATAATTTGCATTTATGTTAAGTGTGCCGCTTCCGTTGAAAGTAATATCCTCTTTGCTGAAAATTACACCATCAACGTTTGAACTGTCATCAGTCTGCACATACTCAGAACCTGTGTCTGAAAGAGTATTCTCTGTTCCTGCTGCCAGGGTTACAAAAACCTTATCCGCTGTCTGTACCCAAATGCAGGCACTGTCATCATTTGTAATGTTTACTCCGTTTAAAACTATCTGAACTTTATCTGTATCAGCAGCTGCAACGATTATCTGACCATCATCAAGTGTTCCTGTAAAAATGTAGGTGCCCTCTGCCGTAATTGTTATTGTTGATCCGTCTGCTATTACTCCGCTTCCTGAAGTCTCTGCACTGTCTCCATTCAATGTAATAACTGTGGAGTTACTCTCATCATAGCCAGTGTCCAGATCTCTGTCTGTGAACATACCTTCAATATCAAGGTCTGATACTTTTGTTACCGCACCCACCGATGTTGTATCGGTGGATGCATTTATAAGTGAACCTGCCGAAGCAGTGGTATTTATTGTGTCTGCTGCTTCAGATGAAGCCTGTGATGCAGCTGTCTCGCTCTGATCCTCTGATGTCTCATTTGTACTGTCTGCTGTTACTTTCGCACTGCCTGAACCTACAAGTCCGCAGGCTGCTGTGCCAACTCCTATAACCATTCCTGTTGCAAATATTGCAAGAAAATTTCTCTTTTTCATTTCTTTACCTGACTTTCATGACCCGTACTGTAATCACTGCAAATCCTCCGGGATTGTTAACCGTTTATTAGAGTCCCTCTGCAGGTGCTGCTACGGGACGTGAGCAGCTGATCTCAAGGTTGCCATTTCTCTGACGCATCTCATCGATCATGCCCTTTGTTGATGCTTTTGATCTCATCGTTACGTTATAAGTAAGCTTGTAAAGGCTTCCCATACCGGTTGTCTTTACTTCGCAAAGCTCTGCGTTTGATGTATATCTTGCAAAAATATCATCAAATATCCCCTCAAAATCAAGGCTTTCCGGAACAGTTATCTTCACTGTCTTTACATCACATCCGGCTCCGCCAAAGTTAAGGAGCTTAAGTGCCATGTTTGCAAGGGTAATGATCACTGCAAATACAATTGCGATTCCGATATAACCCATTCCTGTTGCAAGCCCTACTGCCATTGCAAGGAAAATATTTGTGATGTCCTGCCCTGAACCGGGCTGTGATCTGAATCTTACAAGACTGAAGGTTCCTGCTACCGCAACACCTGCGCCTACATTTCCGTTTACAAGCATTATCACAAGCTGAACTACTGCAGGAAGAAGTGCCAGTGTAATTGTAAGGCTTCTTGAAGTACCACCCTTTAAGTTAGCCATGAATGCTATATAAATGCCTATTGCAAGTGATACAAGAGTTGTAGCAAAAAATGCTGCAGATGTAATAGTTCCTGTTTCAAGTATCGATCCAAATAATAATGATTCCATTTTTCAAAAATCTCCTTTTTAAATAAATCTATGCTTTATGCTGTAAGAATTCGTGAATCTCTGATGATATTGTTTCTGTTTTCGATTCTTTGGGGATACATGTAATCCACATATCCTCTTCCGTATTTTGAAAAAGATGTCTGTCTGATACTAAGTTCATCCAATATGTGAGCCATTTCCATTGTCATGGCTCCTGCAATCTTAAGCTCCATAAGGTGTTGTCCGGGCTTTAAGATATCCTGACCTACATTTCCGTATTTCAAATCCATGTGGTCAACTCTCCATCTGATATTTTCATCAAATGTGATGCGAAGTTCCGGATCATTTATTCCTGCCATTGCTATTCTGTCGTATGAGATTGCCATCGCAGGTTTTAATCCTTTGTAGAAGCTCTTAAAATAGTCAATCTCATGTGAGATCTGGGATTCTTTCTTTACTCTTCCGCCCTTGTTCAGATATTCAAGCGCGTCACTGTAATCCATTCCGATTCTTCTCTTATAAACAATGCCCTTATACTTTTTCTTGATCTCGATAAAAGCTCTTGTGTCATCTTCCGGTTTGCCATAAGTTCTGAGCCTGAGCTTTTCCTTGTAGACCGGCTTCTCAAGGGAAGCTTTTATAAGTTTAAAATCCGGTGTGTCATAATATATATTTAAGATGGAAGTCTTGCCGTACTCATCGACCTGAGCCATTCCCTCAAGTCTTTCTCTGATAGCTCTGTACTGGAAGTCCTCCAACAGATATTTTGTTTCGATTCGCTGAAAAGTATCTTTAAATCCGCCCATTTTTTCACCTCATGTTTTGGTCTGTCTTTTCGTTTGTTCTTAGGTAATAATAATCGGTCAACCTAAATGCAACCTAAAAAACAAAAAAATTTTTTAATACAACGAAAAAAAGCCTGCAGATCCGGATATTTTCCGAATCTGCAGGCCGTAAAATTTTTTATATAACTTCTACAGGTGCGTTTGCCTGAGTGGGTATTGTTACTTCATGAACATTAGGATCAAGTTCATGGAAGAAATGTCTCGTAGCTACCAGTCCTTCTTTGGCACTTTCAAACTCCCACATGAATTTTTCAGGAATGTTGTCTCTGCCATACATTGATATACGTCCAGCATAAGCATGGATAATACTTACATATTTCTTATCAAGCTCATAGTTTCTGAGAATGTCTCTTCTGAGTCTGGGATGCTCAGCGACAAATTTTCTGATATCCATACGAAGATCCATGGGAAGATCCTGTTCACGGTTACGAACGGCTGCTAAATACTTATGATATGTCTCTTCATCTATTTTCTGAAAAGCCTTGGTATATTCATAGCAGCATGCGCCATCCGGCAAATGAAGTCTGACCCTGTTTTCACTGACCAAATCTTCAATCTCTGCAACGACCTGCGGAATAACAGGTTTTCCATTGTAATCCAGTATTATTACCTTGTCACCAACTTTGTAGGAAGCCATAATTAAATCTCCATATGTGTGTTACTTTTTTTTGCATTTTACATATTAGTCGCAAAGCCTCGATAAAACAAGGCTTTTTCGAGTAATTTTATAGCTTTTCCGCATTTTTTATAATCATAATCACAAGCTAAAATAGCTTTAGCAAATGAAAACGTTTTCTTTATCCATTCTCAAGGTTAAATACTGCTTCAGATGGTGTAACATCAAAATTCACATCCTTTCCGCTGGCAGGATGTTTAAATGAAAGGCTCTTTGCGCAAAGCGCTACAAATTTAAGCCCCAGTTCAGCTGATAATCCGTTGCTCTCGACTGTTCCGTAGCGTCTGTCTCCCAGAAGCGGATGCCCTGTGTTCCTGAACTGAGCTCTTATCTGATGATACCTTCCTGTCTGAAGATGGATTTCAACAAGAGAAATCTCTTCCTCTCTTCCCTCACTGCTCACGGTTTTCTCTGAAAGGACTTTATAATCAAGAACTGCTTCCTTAATATCTTTTGATTTTTCCGCACCTTTGCTCTCGCCAGGTGAAACTATCCGCGCACACTTTGTAACTTTGTCCTTTGTTATATAATCACGAAGTCTTCCTTCTTTTTTATCTTCATCAAACCTGCCGTAAACCACCGCAAGATAAGTCTTGTTCATGCCTCCGCCTGCCTGAACCTGTTTACTTAAGGCTGCTGCCGCCTTTTTATTTTTGGCAAAGACAACAACACCCTCAACCGGCTGATCCAGACGATGGATCACGTACAGCTCGGAATTTTTCCTTCCATTTCCAGCAGCCCACAAAGCCCTCTCTTCTTTTTTCTTATATACTGAGGGCTTCTCTTCGTTTTCATTTAATCCTGTGGACTTTTCTTCATGTCCCTTCCTTACAAGATATGCTTTTACCATATTCTCAAGATCTGAAACTGAGATATTCGCGCTCTGCACCGGAACTCCTGCCCTTTTGTGGCACACAATTACATCATTGTCTTCATATAATATTTCTATATTATTCATACACTACTCCGCTTGGGTATTTTTCTGTGTTCATACATTCCTGTTCAATCTGAAATTACTTCTCTAGAGATTATAATACATACATCCCATGTCGCAGATAAGCCCATTCTGAAAAAATGTAATAGTTTTTGCTGTATTTTAGGGACTAATCTGGCCTGATTTTCACCGTATTAAGAGCTTTGGAAAAAATGTAATACTATTTTCAAATAATTCTATTACATATTTTTCCAGATCATGTATCTTAGGAAAACCGGCACTCCGGGCACCCGGTTTCGCACCTGGCTTCAATAAAAAACAAGATTCCTGTTAAACAAATAAAGGATGCGGAAAATGCGAATCCATTTTCCACACCCTTCAGAAATTACATATTCATATCAACAGACATCAAACCTTAAATCTGTAACCAACCCCCCAGATTGTCTCGATATACTGAGGATTGGAGGTATCATATTCAATTTTTTCACGTATTTTCTTGATGTGAACAGTTACTGTTGCAATATCACCAATGGAATCCATGTTCCATATCTTACGGAAAAGTTCTTCCTTGGTAAATACATGATTAGGATTCTCAGCAAGGAAAGTAAGAAGGTCGAACTCCTTGGTTGTAAAGCTCTTCTCTGCGCCGTCGACATAAACTCGTCTGGCTGTCTTGTCTATTCTGAGACCTCTGATCTCCACAACGTCATTGGATTCCGTTGCGCTGCCGACAAGTCTTGAGTAGCGGGCCATGTGTGCCTTAACTCTTGCCACAAGCTCTGACGGGCTGAAAGGTTTGGTAATATAGTCATCCGCTCCAAGGCCAAGACCTCTGATCTTGTCGATATCATCCTTTTTGGCGGAAACCATAAGGACCGGCACATCCTTCTTTTCCCTGATGCGTTTGCAAACCTCGAAGCCATCCATTCCGGGAAGCATCAGATCAAGAATAACCAGGTCAAACTCTTCGCTTAAAGCTGTCTGCAGCCCTACATCACCTGCATTCTCAATCTTAACTTCGAAATCTGATAACTCCAGATAATCCTTCTCAAGATCAGCAATCGCTTCCTCATCCTCAACGATCAAAATTCTGCTCATACTCATTGCCTCCTCATAAAGTATTTTTTAAATGTCCTCAAATACGTCGTGTTCAACAACTGCGTCTGTCTCAGGTTTCTCATGATGATCCTGGAATTTCCTGAGAACGAAATGCATACATGTACCTTCTCCCTCATGACTGGTAGCCCATATATAACCACCGTGGTCCTCTATTATCTTTTTTACTATTGATAAACCGATACCGCTTCCGCCCTGCTTACTGTTTCTGGAAGCATCCGTCCGGTAAAATCTGTCGAAAATATTTGGAATTTCCTGTGCTCCGATACCTTTACCGTTATCCTCGATCTCGACCCGGACCGAATCGACTTCATCAAGGATTCTGATATCTATGCAGCCTGTTCCGTCATCTCTTCCAAGATATTTGACACTGTTACTGACTATGTTGTTAACCACTCTCTTTAGCTGTTCCGGATCTGCAACAATCTGAGTATCCGGTGTTGTAAGGTTTGCATAGTTCAGTTTTATGTCCTTACTGTCAAGCTCCATTCCAATCTCTTCTATGCAGTCCCCGAAATAATCTCCCACATTTATCTTGGTGAAATTATAAGGAATTCTGTTGTTATCAATGCTGGAATAAAGTGTCAGCTCATTTATAAGGTTATTCATATCATTTGCTTTATTGTAAATGGTACGAATATACTTCATCTGTCTTTCAGGGGTATCAGCAACACCTTCCAAAAGTCCCTGGGAATATCCCTTAATAGCTGTTATAGGTGTCTTTAGGTCATGGGAGATATTACTTATCAGCTCCTTGTTCTGCCCTTCTCGTATCACCTTTTCATCGGCTGATTCCTTCAGACGTAATCTCATATCCTCGTAGTTTCTGAAAAGTTCGCCAATTTCTCCCTTTTCATTTATGTCTGTCGGCAGCATATATTCGAAATTGCCATCCTTAATATGCTTCATAGCTATATTCAGTTCGTATACCGGTTCAAAAAAGCTTTTCCTGAGCCACGTTGTCAGCACTAAACTGGTTGAAACAAGAATAAGTCCGAATGCTAAAACAGTGTAGCTGATAAGTCTGGAAGGTGAATCCCCTACCGACCTTTGAATCATGAAAAACGCCGCGATCACCAGTACCAAAGGCAAGATCACTATTGTTGTCGACGCTATCATCAGTCTGGTTCTGAAACGCATCTAGTTAATTATACTCCTTAAGCATGTCATTATAGTCTTCTTTTCGATTTCCCAGTATCTCCTGCATTGCATTATAGCAGACATCATATCTGCCCTGCCCTGTAAGATTCGTCAGCTCCTCAATAAGCTCCGGTGAATTTTTCATCACTTCAACGATTCTGGGATTATATCTGGTTCCCGCCTCAGCTTCCAGTTCCTTCATAAGCTTGGAAAAATCCTTACCTCTGGTATAACTTCGTGATAAAGTGTCTGTTCCTGCTTCGACAGAATCCGCAATACTTATTATATCAATTATTATTCTTACAGGTGACTTTGTATTGTCATACCCAAGGGGATAACCGTGAAGCCCGTCATAATGCTTATGATGTCCTATCATTACATCGGCATAAGGCTTTAATGCCACATTCCCCATTGCCTCTCTGTAACCTATCTCAGGGTGCTTTCTGATGGTTGCAAATTCAGTATTATTAAGACTTCTGTTCTGCCTGTTCACCACATCCGGTATATAACATTTCCCGACATCATGAACTAGTCCGCTGATATTTATAAATGAAAGAAGATATGCCCTGTTTTTTTTCACATCCTCTTCGCTTTCTATACCTCTGACCCCAACAAACTCTCCGGGGCTCTTATCAAGCATTTCCTTTCCGATGATGGTTGATATCTTTGCTACCATCTGGGAATGAATATAAGTAAAAGGCTGACGCCTGACGATCATGTACATCAGGAATCTGACCTTATTGAGTTCTCCTCTTAAAACAGGCTCCGCTGAATGATACCACTCTGCGAATATCGGCTGCATCGTTCCCGATAAGAAATGATATGGCACATTTGTCATTATTTCCATCGACCTTGGAAGAAATCTATCCGTCCACTCATCCAGTTTATCTCCGGATAAGTTCATTCTTCTAAGTATCATCACCGCTGTACAGGCATATTTGAAATGCCTCATCAAAAGGCTTAGTGCCTCATGTTCATCACCGTTGTAATCAGGTAACGGAATCAGTTCATTTATACATTTAATGAGGCTCTCAAGAACTTCCTCATTGGAAATCTCCCTCATTATCCTTCGGTAAGTAAGACAGATACGGTAATTTGGTGTGCCTTCCTCATCTCCGCCCTCTGCGTAGGCTCTTGCCGCCATGTCCTTTACCAGCGAAGAATATTTCTCACGCTCATCCGGGGTCATTACCTCTATGTGCATTGTCTTTGCAAGAAACGCATCATCTGTCCTTGCCAGCCACCTCATAATGACCTGATTGTCTTTATCAAGGTTCTGAGCCTCTTCACTCTCCCATAGAGTGCGCATTTTTTCAAACAGATCGATACTCTCGATAATCTTCTCATCACTCTTATAGTAGAGATTACCCAGATAGCTTATCAGATTGAAATAGTCTTCAAAAATAAATTCCCTGACTTCGGGAGTTGAAATCTTCGTGTACTTGTCAGATAAGCTGATAGATTCTCTGAAATAATCAAGAGCAATATCCATACCCTTCTTATCACCGAGGGGACTGTAAAAAGAAGCGTACTCATAACCAAGTACATGGTATATTGCCACAAGAAATTCCGGCTCTTCCATCTCTTTAAATACAGGAAGTATTCTTTCACAAAAATTAGTCAGTACTGCAAAATCGTGATGTCCATCATAGAAAAAGCCAATCGCAAGATCATATAAAAGCTCTGCTTCTTCGGGAGTAATCTCTTCCGAGCAATTCTCCCAGAGTTCAGCCATGAGCTCTTCATTTTCCGCGAAAATCTCGCGCATGACATAGGAACGTTCAGATAAAAGCTGGACCCAGTCGAATGGATCCTGAAGCGTAAACAGCTGATCATCATAGTCGTTCAGCCTGATAGAATTTTCTGTATACAGTCTACGAAATTTCTCTGCAAGTTTCCTTTCTATCATTGTGCACCCCTCAATACATAACTAGAAAAAACTGCAAATATATATACAATTACAATACCATATTTCGTTTATTTGCGCTATTGAAATGAAGGCTACATTGCATATTTTGTAAGTATTTGCTAAAATTTTTTTAATTTATATGACAAGGAGGCATGCATGAGCAAAAAGCGAAATTTCGTACTATTCGGCCTGGCATCTGCTATTGTTGGCACAGGGGCCGCTGCTGCTTCATATCTTTATGACCTTTCTGTTGTTCCGAGACAAAAAACTCAGGAAGAAGTTGACAGAAATCCCTTAGATTCCGAAGCCGTTAAGTGGGTTAGAAATTATAAAGAAAAAGAAGATATCTTTGTAGAGTCAATAGACGAACTGCGTCTTCACGCGACCTTTATCAAGGCTGCAGAGGACACCCATAAGTATGCCATCTGCATACACGGTGTGAAAAGTGATGGCGAATATATGGGAATGTACGGCAAGCACTACCATGACATGGGCATAAATGTGCTACTTCCCGATCTTCGTGGTTTTGGCAAAAGTGAAGGCAATTTCATAGGATATGGCTACTATGACAGACTTGATATAATGGAATGGATTTACTGGATCATCAGACGTGATCCCAAGGCAAGAATCCTTCTCCACGGAACCAGTATGGGAGCAGCCACAACTCTTATGACAACAGGGGAACGCCTGCCAAATCAGGTGATCATGGCAGTTGCAGACAGCAGCTACAGCACTCTCATGGCAGAGTTTGGCGATGTATATAAAAAGCAAAAGGGCGGCCTGATCCCCCTTTCCGTGGCACTTTTACTTATAAGAATCATCATCCAGCTTAAATGTGGTTATGACATAAGAAAAGTAAACGTACTGGATGCTGTTTCAAGATCCAAAACACCCACACTTTTCATCCATGGAGATGAGGACCGTGTAATCGATCCCCAGATGTGCGCAAAACTCTATGAAAAGTGTGCAGCCAAAAAGCAGTACTGCCTTATTCTCGGCGCTGACCATGTTCAGGGCGCTTATGTTGATCCAGACAAATACTGGAAAAAGGTTGAAACCCTCATGGAAAAAACCGAATTTTAAAATCCGGAGGTTTAGATAATTGTCCAAGAAGATAATACTGACAGGCGGCGGAACAGCCGGACATGTCACACCAAATATGGCTCTTATACCTGAGCTGAAAGCAAAAGGTTATGAGATCAGCTACATAGGTTCTCACAACGGAATCGAAAAAAAGCTGATCGCTGATTTTAATATTCCCTACTATTCAATATCCACGGGAAAATTCCGTCGCTATTTCGATCCCAAGAATTTCAGCGATCCCTTCCGAGTTGTGAAAGGATTCGTTGAGGCAAGAGGAATCCTTAAAAAGATCAATCCTGACGTTGTTTTTTCAAAAGGAGGCTTCGTATCCGTACCTGTTATCAAAGCTGCAGCCAGCCTTGGTATTCCATGCATTCTTCACGAATCCGACATGACACCCGGACTTGCAAATAAGCTCAGCTTTTCATCAGCAAAAACCATATGCTGTAATTTCCCGGAGACACTCGCCATGCTTCCCGCAGATAAGGCAGTTCTCACAGGAACTCCCATAAGAAAAGAACTTATGCAGGGTTCAAGAGATGCAGGTAAGAAAATTTGCGGCTTTACCGATGATAAGCCCGTAATAATGGTAACCGGCGGAAGCCTGGGTGCCCAGAGCATCAACGAGACAATACGTTTTGCCCTTCCGAGACTTCTTCCTCACTTCAACATAGTTCATCTGTGCGGCAAGGAGAAGATGGACAACATGCGTCTTCAGGTAGAAGGCTACAAGCAGTTTGAATATGTCAAAAACGAGATGAAGGATATCTTTGCCATGGCTGATGTGGTTGTATCAAGAGCCGGAGCAAATGCAATCTGCGAGCTTGCAGCTCTCCACAAGCCAAACGTACTAATTCCTCTGTCGGCAAAGAGCAGCAGAGGTGACCAGATCATAAATGCAAAATCCTTTGAACAGCAGGGATTTTCAGTAGTCATCGACAACGAAGAACTCGACGAGGACATTCTTGTTGAGAGCATATTCGATGTATATGAACACAGAGATAAATTCATTGAGAAAATGAAACAGTCCAATCAATTCGGAGCAACAGAGACAATACTTAAAATAATAGAGGACGCTATTTCATGAGATATCCTGAATTTTTAAAGGAAAACGGAACAATAGGCTTTGTGGCACCATCCTTCGGTTGTGCCACGGAGCCTTATATTTCATTATTCAAAAATGCACAGGAGAAATTCAAGGCGCTGGGCTATAGCCTTGACCTTGGGCCAAATGTCTATGCTGACAAAGGAATAGGTATAAGTAACAAGCCTTCACTGTGCGGAAAAGAGCTTAATGAAGCCTATGCCTCCAGGGAAAATGACGTGATCATCTCCTGTGGCGGCGGAGAGCTTATGTGTGAGGTCGTTCCCTTTATGGATTTTGACCTAGTTAAAAAATCAGCCCCCAAATGGTACATGGGCTATTCAGACAACACAAATTTCTCATTTTTATCAGCTACCATCGCAGACACAGCCGCCATATACGCTCCCTGTGCCACAAGTTTCGGCATGGAGCCATGGCATGAATCTATTCAGGATGCACTTGACCTTATTACAGGCAAAAATCTGACAGTTCACGGCTATGACATGTGGGAAGGTCCCGCTGAAGCGGATGAAAATGGTTCAGAAGAAGAAATCACTGAAAGAGCTGTTCTTCGTGAGGAGAATCCCCTTGAGCCCTACAGACCAAACAGAAAAGCCGATTACAGGTTCTTTGTACCGGATTTAAAAGACGGGGAAAGCATACTTGTTCCTGCAGCCGATAAAACCATAGAATTTGAAGGAAGACTTGTTGGAGGATGCCTCGACTGCCTTATAAACTTACTTGGAACAGAGTTTGATCATGTGGACGATTTCAATGCCCGCTACGAAGATGAAGGAATTATCTGGTTCATTGAAGCCTGTGACCTGAATGTCATGTCCATAAGAAGAGCAATATGGCATATGAAGCACGCCGGATGGTTCAGACACGTAAAGGGCTTCCTTGTTGGCCGTCCTTACTTCTATGGTCAGGAAATGATGGGACTTGATCAGTATAACGCAGTGACAGATCTTCTTTCCGAGTACAATGTACCTGTACTCATGGACCTTGATATCGGACACCTGCCACCTATGATGCCTCTCATCACCGGTGCCTATGCAAAGGTAAAAGCAGGAGATAACCACATTACCGTAGAACATATCTTAAGATAAAAAGAACTCTGCTTAATCTTTTCATTAAAGATTAAGCAGAGTTTTTATTTGAACTTTTCAAAGTATTCTGTAAGCTGTTCGATAGGAATAGGTTTGGAATATTTGTAACCCTGAAGATACTTTGCATACATATCCCTGCATCTGTTCTCGTCATTTTCATCCTCAATGCCTTCATAAAGTACGGCATAATTGAGGTCTGTGAACATCTGCGCAAGGTGGGATACCATAATTCGGGATTTATCGTTCTCACCGCTTGCAATTACAAGTGACCTGTCGAACTTGATAATATCGAAGGGCATCTCCATAATTCTGTCGAAGTTGGAGTAACCTGTTCCGAAATCGTCCAGATAGAAAGTAATTCCACTTTGCTTTAGCTCAGAGAGCTTTTCCTTGATAAGCATGAAATCCTTCTCATTCTGACTCTCTGTAATCTCGATGGCAACCTTGTCAAAAGGTATTCCCGAATCCTGAACTATCTGTTTTACATTGAAGCAGAAATGCTCTTCCCTGACATCCATGATGGAGAAGTTTACTGAAATTCTTTTAACATAGTATCCATCTTCCATCAACTGCCTGATCTGTTCACAGGTCTTCGCCAGGATGATAACACTCAGTGCATGAATGTAACCATTGTTTTCAGCTATCGGAATAAATTTATCAGGAAATACCATACCCAATTTATCAAGTTTCATACGCATAAGCGCTTCTGCGGTATCAAATTTACCTGACTTGATATTGTAAACGGGCTGACAGAAAACTATGATTCTGGGATCGTTAAGATCACGTTTTGCATAGATATCGGCAAGCTCATCAACAATATACTTATGTTCCTTATAAGCCTCTACCTCTTTTTCCTTGACTTCGTGGACATCATTCAGCGGCATTCTCTTTTCTATATACTGTAAGAGCCCAAGGTAATCATTGCCTTTGCTGACCTCTTCCACGGCTTTTGTAATTACGATCTTGTAATCCTGCTGATAAATCTGATATTCATCATCAAATATCTTAAGTATCTTTTTTAGAGCATCCTCATATTCAGGATTTTTCACAATATCACAGGCAAGAATTGTTCTGCCGCCTGATATCTGGAACATGGTTGCTCCCTTAAAGTGCAAGTAGACGTTATCTCTGACCTTGTCCGATATTTCCTTGGGGAATTTTTTCCCAACCACATCAAAAGCAGGCAGATACAGACTCATGAAAAGTATGTTCTTTCCTGATTTTCCGACACTTTTCACATAATTTTTAAAGGCCTCGATATGAGCCGTTCCCATCTCTATATCAAAGGCGTTGGAATGAAGAAGATAAAGCACCGCATAACATGGGAAAAGATATGTGGCTGTGGTGTAGGATGTCTGATTAAACAGACTCTGAACATACATGATAATAAAGGACATGGCGCAGGTAGAAATAACACCGATAAGAACAGGCCTGAAAACCTTACTTCTGACCTTTACGATCATATACATGATTATCGAAACAAACGCAACATAGCCAATCGGGAAAAGATCCAGTCCTTTGTGGATATATTCACCTTCAATATAAAAGCCAAATTTAAATATTGTTCCAAGTATATCTGTGACTGTAAATGCTATAAGAAGAAACCCTGAAATCAGGTAGAAACGTCTGTCCACTTCCTCGTTCTGATGCAGAGGATCCCCCATATACAAAACAAATAAATGCAGAGCCGAAAACAGGAACAACTGATACGCCCACTTAAAGGCATATAAGACGAACACCGGGGTATTGAACGGGTCCTTTATTTTTACATTGAAAAAGATATCCGTAGCTGCAGCTGCAAACAGGAAGATAAGAATTCCCGTAAAAATCTTAAACTCCCTGTTTTTCTCAATATAGACAGCCTGGATTAGTATGAGGAAGACCATCACCGTCGCCATGACGATGATGTCTCCCACTGCTGTGTAGTTTGAATGAAAGGTACTAATAGTCTCAAGCATGTCTCTCATCCTGAATTTTTATTTTTAGATGTTTAAAAGATCACTGTAAGCCTTAAGCGCACCATCTGTTTCATGCGCAAGAACGCGCTTAGCAAGAACCTTACCAAGCTGAACGCCTTCCTGGTCAAAGCTGTTAACATTCCATACAAATCCCTGGAACATTACCTTGTTTTCGAAGTGTGAAAGAAGAGCTCCAAGAGCCTTGGGATTAAGCTCATCTCCGATAATTATGCTGGAAGGACGGCCACCCTTGAAGTTCTTGTTGAGGTTCTCATCCTTCTTACCACATGCGAAAGCAACAATCTGAGCTGCCACGTTAGCACAGAGCTTCTGCTGGCTGGTGCTACCCTGAATATCAACATCATTTCCAAGCTGGCTGTTCTTGAAGCCGATGAACTGCATGGGAATAACGTCTGTGCCCTGGTGAAGGAGCTGGTAGAATGAGTGCTGTCCGTTTGTACCGGGCTCACCGAAGATAACAGGTCCTGTTACGTAATCGATGGGTTCACCGAAACGGTTAACGCTCTTTCCGTTTGACTCCATATCAAGCTGCTGCAGATGAGCAGGGAAACGGCTAAGTGCCTGTGAATAAGGAAGCACTGCTGTTGCAGGATAACCAAGAACGTTTCTCTCATAGAAACCGATCATAGCATCGAGCATTGCAGGGTTCTCAAGCATATTCTTATTTGCTGCAAGCTTATCCTCTTCAGCTGCACCATCAAGGAACTGTGCAAATACGTCAGGTCCGAATGCAAGTGAAAGAACTGCTCCGCCAACGCCTGAAGTTGAAGAGTAACGTCCACCGATGTAATCATCCATGTAGAAAGCTTCGATGAAATCATCACTCTTTGCAAGAGGTGATGTCTCAGAAGTAACTGCGATCATGTGCTTGGAAGCATCAAGACCAGCCTTCTTAAGAGCATCCATAACAAATGACTGGTTTGTAAGTGTCTCAAGTGTTGTACCTGACTTTGAAACCAGAATGAAAATTGAGTGTGCAACATCTATTGAATTAAGAACAGCTGAAGCATCATCAGGATCTACGTTGCTGATGAACTTTGCTTCCATCTTGAAATTGCCTGTCTTGTGAGCCCAGTTCTCAAGTGCAAGATACATTGCGCGGGGACCAAGATCACTTCCGCCGATACCGATCTGAACTACTGTTGTAAACTTCTCACCCTTGGCATTTGCAATTTCACCACTGTGAACCTTGTTTGCAAAATCAGCAATTCTCTTCTGCTCGTTAAGATAAAACTCGCGCTTATTTACTCCATCAGCCATAACATTCTCACCAAGCTGACCTCTTGTGAGCTGATGAAGAACCATACGCTTCTCACCTGTGTTGATAACCTCTCCGTTGTAGAGAGCCTCAAATTTCTCAGCAAGCTGTGCTTCTTTTGCAAGATTATCAAGAGCCTTAAGGATATCATCATCCACTTCCTTGGCTGCATAGTTGTAATCAAGCCCTGCTGCCATCCTGACAGAGTACTTTGCTACTCTCTCAGCGCCGCTCTCGCCAGACATCTTGCTGATAAGATCAATAGGCTTAACTCCTTTGAGCTCATCATAGGACTTTAGTGTATCAAGGTTCTTCCAGTTAATCATTTGTTACTGTCCTCCTAAAACTGTTTACATGTTTAGCATCATAAAGCCCGCTACTAAAAGTAAACCGGCAATATTTCCACTCCTACATAATATCACTTTATTCACCGTTTGTCGTTTTCTTTGAATAATTCTGTAATTTCTTTTATACCCATGTACATCAGTCTTACGGATTCTTTATTACGGGCATCTGCCGTAATTACCACCGACAATTTCACGGAAGGTACATTTAATGCCAGCTGCCCGTTCATGCCGTACATCAAAATCCCGCCCATATCGTGTATCCACATCTGCATTCCGTACCCGCAAACCTCAAAGGGAACAATGCCTGCTCCATTTGTTTCCGTAAGTACAGATCCTGCTTTCCTCAAATAATCTGCGTTTATCAGATTTCTGATTTTTCCGTCAGAGCAGACAATACTACCATTATTATCAACAAGATACAGGATTTTCATTATATCAAGAGGTGTTGCCATAAGGCCCGTTCCGCCCATGGATACGCCAAAAGGGTCCTCCTCAATATATGAATCCTGGGAAAAATCCAGATGATCAAGCACATTTTCCCTTAAGAAATCCAGCATTTTCTTCCCTGATAATTTTTCAACCAGCCTGCACAGAACATGTGCTGATGAAGTATCATAATGAAAAACGGTTCCGGGCTCATGGGTCGGTGTAACAGTAAAAAAGCTCTCCACCCAGTCCGATTCAAAGTTCACCTTATATGTAGTCGAGGAATGACACGTCCTCATCATAAGCATATTTCTAATGGTAGTTGCCTTGACCCAGGGATGAGTGTTTGCGGTTGTATATTCAGGAAAATATGTGGTTATCGGTTCATCATAGGATACCAGTCCCTTATCAATCAGAATTGAGACCGCAATACCTGTCAGGCTTTTAGTAATGGAATACATTCTCTGCAAAGACTCTGAATTAAAGGAATCATAGTATTTTTCCAGTATTAACCTGTCATCTTTCATTATCAGAAGTGAGTTGACAGGGATGTCCTTCTCTTCTATGTAACTAAGCAGTTTATCTGTAGCTTTCTGCGAAACTCCCACATCAGCCGGTTTTGCTTTTTCAATGTTAAACACTGACTCATTCCTTTTCTTGTTGTAAGCAAAAAGCTCCCCATATCACGTACCGGATGGGAAGCCTTTTAATGTAGTTATTTATCCTCTTATTTCCTTAACCACTTTGACTGCCTCAGCTGTAAGCTGCTCAATCTTGTCAAATTCCTTATTCTTTATAAGGTCGCCTTTGACCATCCAGCTTCCACCGCATGCTGCAATCTTGTTGAATGAGAGATAATCTCTCATATTCTTTTCGTTGATTCCACCGGTAGGCATGAACTTAAGTGTTGTGAAAGGTGCTGCCATTGCCTTGATCATTGCAAGACCGCCTGCCTGTTCAGCCGGGAAGAATTTAACGATCTCAAGTCCTTTGTTGAGTCCTCTTATTACCTCTGAAGGAGTAACAACGCCGGGCAATACCGGGATGTTCTTCTCGATGCAGTAATCTACAACTTCATCATCAAATCCGGGACTTACAATGAACTTTGCGCCTGCTGCAACAGCTTCATCAACCTGTTTTACTGAAAGAACTGTTCCTGCTCCGACAAGCATCTCCGGGAAGTTCTCTGTCATGATTCTGATAGCGTCAGCTGCTGCACTTGTTCTGAAGGTTACCTCAGCACACTTAAGTCCGCCTCTCATGAGCGCCTCTGCAAGGGGCTTTGCATCATCTGCGTTGTCGATAACAACTACAGGAACTACTCCAAATGCCATGAGCTTTGTTAATATGTCGTTCATAATAATATTCTCCTCTTAAAAATATAATTTACGGCTGCTTACCGATGTAAGCGAGTATACCGCCATCTACATAAAGAATATGACCATTTACAAAATCCGAAGCCTTTGAAGCAAGGAAAATTGCAGGTCCTTTAAGATCGTCTGACTCGCCCCATCTTTCAGCGGGAGTCTTTGCGATGATAAAGCTGTCGAAAGGATGTCTTGAACCGTCAGGCTGTCTCTCTCTTAAGGGAGCTGTCTGCTCGGTTGCAATATAACCGGGTCCGATGCCGTTACACTGAATATTATAAGAACCATATTCTGAAGCAATATTCTTGGTAAGCATCTTAAGTCCGCCCTTTGCAGCCGCATAAGCTGATACTGTTTCTCTTCCGAGTTCGGACATCATGGAGCAGATGTTTATTATCTTTCCGCCGCCTCTTTCTATCATTGACGGGATGACTGTCTTGGAAACAATGAAAGCTGCTGTAAGATCAACATCGATAACTCTTCTGAAATCACTTACATCCATCTCAGTCATGGGAATTCTCTTTATCATTCCTGCATTGTTTACAAGGATGTCCACCGGACCTATTTCTGCCTTTATCTTCTCATGAAGACTCTTTATTGCATCCTCATCTGTAACATCACATACATATCCATGAACATGTTCAAGGAGTCCGTCTTCCTCATAGCTCTTAAGGCCTCTGTCCACAGTTTCCTGTCTGCTGCAGTTGAACACAACTGTAGCTCCTGCCTCTATATATGCTTTGGCAATAGCATAACCTATTCCATAAGCTGCGCCTGTAACCCAGGCTACTTTTCCCTTAAGTGAGAATAATTCTTCGCTCATCATACTCCTCCACTTATAAAAGATCTGTTGCCTTCAAATTATCCATATCGTCGAATTCCTGATTTTCGCCGCCCATAGCCCAGATAAATGTGTAATTAGATGTACCTGCACCTGAATGGATTGACCATGAAGGAGATATAACAGCTTCCTCATTCTTCATTACAATATGTCTTGTCTCACCCGGCTCACCCATGAAATGAAAGACAACCTGATTCTCAGGGATATCAAAGTATGTGTAGATCTCCATTCTTCTCTCATGTGTGTGTGAAGGCATTGTATTCCATACGCTTCCTTCCTCAAGTACTGTCATGCCCATGCAAAGCTGGCAGGTTTTCAATACATCAGGATGGATAAACTGGTTTATCACTCTCTTGTTGCACTCTGCAACGCTTCCGAGAGGACGCTTTTTGGCATCATCAAATGTCAAAAGCTTTGTCTCATAGGAACAGTGAGCGGGAGCACTTACCATGTAGAATTTTGCAGGCTCATTTTCACTGTCTGATGAGAACAGAACCTCTTTTGCACCTCTTGTAATATAGAGGCAGTCCTTATGACCAAGCTTGTACTCTGTTCCGTCAACGGAAATCTTTCCGCTTCCGCCTATATTGAAAATACCGATTTCTCTGCGCTCAAGAATATAATTTGTGCCAAACTGTCCGTAAACGTCTATGCCGTCATCCAGTGAAACCTGCTTTTTAACAGGCATGCATCCGAATGTAACCATTCTGTCAACATGAGAATATACAGCCTTTACTTTATCTGCTTCATAAAGACCTGTAATAAGGAATTCATCTCGAAGCTCCTGTGTTGTATATCTCTTTACGTCTTTCTGATTTGCTGAATATCTGATATCCATAATGTAACCTCTCCAAATTCATTATTAATCAATATGACTATCTCTGAACTCTTGCTCCTTTACCGCCCATGATGGCTTCTACTTCGCTCTTGTCAGCCATTGTTGTGTCACCGGGTGTTGTCATTGCAAGAGCACCGTGTGCAGCTCCGTAATTAACAGCTGTCTCAGCATCTCCTGTGGTCATAAGTCCGTAAATAAGTCCGGATGCAAATGAATCTCCGCCGCCTACACGGTCCATGATCTCAAGTCCCTTGTAGTCCTTGGCCTTGAAGATTTCACCGTCTGCAAAGCAAAGAGCACTCCAGTCATTAACTGTTGCTGTCTTAACCTCTCTGAGGGTTGTAGCAACTGCCTTGAAGTTAGGATAGGTCTTAACAACCTCTCTGATCATCTTCTTATAGCCTTCAATATCAAGCTTTGAAAGGTTCTCATCATTACCTTCAATCTCGAATCCGAGGCAGGCTGTGAAGTCTTCCTCATTTCCGATCATAACATCCACATATTTGGCGATTTCACGGTTTACTTCTCTTGCCTTCTCGATACCGCCGATTGCGTTCCACATGGAAGGACGATAGTTAAGGTCATAAGAAATAACTGTTCCGTACTTTCTTGCAATCTTGATGACCTCAATTACTGTCTCACATGACTGCTCTGATAAAGCAGCATAGATACCGCCTGTGTGCAGCCATCTTACGCCAAGCTCACCAAAAAGTCTCTCAAGATCAAAATCTTCGGGCTTTGCCTTTGAAATTGCTGTATTTGCTCTGTCGGAGCAACCCTTTGCTCCTCTTATGCCAAAGCCTCTTTCTGTAAAGTTGAGGCCGTTTCTGCACTCTCTTCCGATACCGTCGGTCTTCATCCACTTGATGAATGATGTGTCTACACCGCCCTGAAGGATAAGATCCTCCATGAGTTTACCTACTTCGTTATCAGCAAAAGCTGTAAGAACAGTGGTCTTAAGGCCAAAGCATCTGCGAAGACCTCTGATTACATTGTATTCTCCGCCGCCTTCCCAGACATTAAAATGTCTTGCTGTTCTGATCCTTCCTTCACCGGGATCAAGTCTGAGCATTACCTCGCCAAGTGATACTGCATCATATGCATATTCTTTTCTTAAATTAAGATCCATTTCTTCCTCCTAGAACTAGCCTTTTTTATAATGTAACTCCATCTTTAAAGATGGCGATTCCTCGATATCCGTATTCTTCCTGTCTGGTCTTTTTACCGCTTGCCACATCAAGCACATACTCAAGAAGTCTGTCACCGGCTTCATCCAGTGTCTCTTTTCCGTCGGCAACAGTGCCTGTGTTGAAGTCTATCCAGTTATTCTTTTTATCAGACAATGCTGAATTTGTGGCAATCTTCACTGTCGGTGCAGGAGCTCCGAAGGGAGTTCCCCTTCCTGTGGTAAACAGGATAAGGTGAGCACCGGATGCTGTGAGATCCGTAGTAGAAACCATATCGTTTCCGGGACCTGACAAAAGTGACAAACCTTTCGATTTAACAGGTTCAGCATAGCCAAGAACATCAGACACCTGAGCACTTCCGCCCTTCTGTACGCATCCACAGGATTTATCTTCAAGGGTTGTTATTCCTCCGGCCTTATTGCCCGGACTTGGATTCTCATAAACAACCTGTCCGTGACTGGTGAAATATTTCTTAAACTTATCCACCATTTCAACAGCCTTATAAAATGTAGCGCTGTCTTTGCATCTGTTAAACAGTATTGATTCAGCACCAAACATCTCGGGAACTTCTGTGAGGATAGTTGATCCTCCCAGTGAAATAAGTCTGTCTGAGAACCTTCCTACAACAGGATTTGCTGTTATTCCGGAAAGGCCATCGGATCCGCCGCATTTCATTCCCACAATAAGTTCTGAAGCATCTATTTCTTCTCTCTCCAGCTTTCCTGCGGTCTCAGCAAGCTCCTCAAGAAGTTTTCTTCCCTCTGTAAGCTCGTCATCCACCTCCTGGCAGATAAGGAATTTTACTCTGTCACCATTCCACTCTCTGAGCTCTTCCTTAAATTCATCCATTGTAAGGTTTTCACAGCCCAGTGATAAAACCAGCACTCCGCCTGCATTCGGGTGATGTGCCAGTGAAGCAAGCACTTTTCTTGTGGTGGCATGGTCATCTCCCATCTGTGAGCATCCATAGGGATGCGTAAAAGCATATATGCCATCAATGCTTCCCTTTACAAGATCCTGATTGTTCTTTACCAGCATTTCAGCTACGGAATTAACGCAGCCCACTGTGGGTATTATCCAGATCTCATTTCTGATACCCACTCTTCCTTTAGATCTTCTGTAACCCATAAATGTTTTTCCGGAAAGCTTTGGAAGATTATTGAGCACCGGATGATACTCATATTTTGCCTGCTCTGAAAGAGCTGTCTTTACATTATGAGTATGCACATGGCTTCCGGCCTTGATTTCCTCAGTTGCTGTTCCTATAGGGTTTCCGTATTTCATAATCGGAGTACCCTCTTCTATATCAATTAAAGCAACCTTGTGTCCTCTGCCTATTTTTTCTGTGGCACGGATGCCCTGATCATCTGCGTCAACAGCTTCACCTTTTGCTATATCCGTTAGTGCAACCGCAACATTATCTAATGGGTGTATTTTTATACTATTCACCCTGAACCTCCCTCATTGCTTCATACATACCTTTTTCTCTGATCAGCTTAAGGTCTTCTATAACAAGATCTGTAAATCCGGGAAGGTCAGAAAGTTCCTTGTCCCACATCTTCTCGTTATTGATGATTGTTTTTGCAAGTGTCTCATCATCTGCATCTTTAAGCTTAAGGAACTCATTAAGTACCCATTCATCATCCTTAATAAGGAATTCTTTGCCATCTCTTTCCGCAACCAGAGCGCCATCACGCAGCTCCTTTCCCTTGTGATAGAAATCAAGGAATGCAGCGAATGAGAAAGTAAGAACCTTGGGAAGTTCCTTCTTCTGCTGATAGTATTCAAGCACTGTATACATAACTCTTGCTTTCCACTTTGAAGCTGAATTAAGTGAAATGCTGAGAAGTTCATGGTCTATATAGGGATTTGCAAATCTGTCTGATACTGCAGCTGCAAAGTCCTCAAGATCCTTTTTATCAAGGCCTGTAAGTACAGGAATTATCTCATCATAAAGGGCCTTATTCATATATCCCTTTATGACATCATCCTTCATGCAGTCTCTGACAATGTCCTTACCTGCAATATATGCAGCCATGATCATGGATGTGTGGGCACCGTTTAAGATTCTGACCTTGCGCTTCTTATAAGGATCAACATTATCTACAACTATGATGGGAAGTCCCGCTTTTTCTACAGGAAATTCTTCCTTAATTGACTGAGGTCCTTCAATTACCCATGCGCCAAAGACCTCGGCGGTATCAAGGATATTATCCTGATAGCCAAGTTCATTGCAGATAGATTCTGCCTCAGCTCTGGGATATCCGGGAACGATTCTGTCAACAAGTGTTGAGCAGAAGATGTTTTCCTCGTTTACCCATTTTTTGAAGTCATCTCCAAGTCCCCAGTCATCAATATATCTGTTCACACACTTTAAAAGCTCATCTCCGTTTCTATCAATAAGCTCACATGAAAGGATGATCACTCCCTTTAAGTTGTTTGTGAATCTCTCATGTAAAAACTGTGTGAGTTTTCCGGGAAAACTTGAAGCAGGCTTATCTTCCAATTTGCAGGAGGGATCATAAGCGATTCCTGCTTCTGTTGTATTACTTACAATAAATCTGAGTTCAGGATTTCTTGCACAAGATAAGAATTCATCGAATTCTTTGTAAGGATTAAGACATCTTGATACGCTCGAAATTACGCGCTTTTTATTTACCTTCTCACCGTTTTCCTGTCCTCTTAAAAAGAGTGTATAGAGACCTTCCTGCTCATTTATCATGTCTGAAAGTCCCTGTGCGATAGGCTGGCAAAGCACTACCTTGCTGTTGAAACCAGCCTTCTCATTCAATAGATCAATAAAATAATCAACAAATGCGCGTAAGAAATTACCTTCCCCAAACTGCAATACTCTTTCAGGAGCATCCTTAAGTATGTACCCCTCATACCTGATGTCCTCGAGCAATTTATAACTAAGTTTTTCCATGCCTGTAGCCTCCCAATACATTTAAATTATCATTAGATCAGATTCCGAAATATCTCTTTGCGTTGTAATAAGAAATGTCAGATACAAGCATCTTGAGAGCTTCTTCATCATCTGGATATTCACCGTTTTCTACCCATTCTCCGATAAGGTTGCACATGATCCTTCTGAAATAATCATGTCTTGTATAGGACAAAAACGATCTTGAATCTGTGAGCATTCCGATAAAGTTTCCAAGCAGTCCTAAATTGGCAAGAGATTTCATCTGATCCTCCATGCCCTGCTTGTTATCGTTAAACCACCATGCCGGTCCCTGCTGAATCTTTCCGGGTACCTCGGAAGACTGGAAACATCCAAGGATTGTACCTATCTGCTCGTTATCGACAGGGGTTAATGAGAACACGATTGTCTTGGGAAGCTCTCCCGTCTTATCGAGCTCTGAAAGAAGATTTGCAAGGTTTCCACCACAGGAGTTATTTGCGATCATATCGAATCCTGTATCGGGGCCTTCAAGCTCAAACATTCTCTCATTCATGTTTCTAAGACATGAATAATGAAGTTCCATTGCGATACCATGCTTGTGGTAAGTTTTTCCCAATGCGATAAGAAGTGCTGTCTGGTAACCCTCTGCTTCAGAAACAGTTACCTCTTTTCCTTCCATGGCTTTATTGAAAGCGGCGTCGCACTCTTCAATTGACACCTTTCTAAACGGAACATAATCAAGTCCGTGATCGGAAGCAACACATCCGTGAGCAGCAAAGAACTCTACTCTCTGAATCAGTGCATCTATTACTTCCTGTGTTGAACCAAGCTTTTCCTTACCAACTGACTTTGCAAGCTCGCCTATATATTCCTTAAATCCCTTTTTGTTGATATTCACTGCCTTATCAGGTCTGAAGGAAGGTCTTACCATGAAGTCTATACTTTCATCCTGAGCAATCTTTTCATGCCAGATAAGTGAATCAACGGGATCGTCTGTTGTTCCAACATAAGCTACGTTGCTCTGTCTTATGAGTCCTCTTACTGTCATGTTCGGGTCATTCTGTAATTTGTCATTACATTTGTCCCATATCTCTTTTGCGTTCTTCTCATTCAGAGGCTCAGTTATTCCGAAGTATTTCTTTAATTCAAGATTGCACCAGTGATACATGGGATTTCCGATTGCCTTTGTAAGTGTTGCAGCAAATCCCTTGAATCTGGCAAACTCATCATCTCTTCCTGTGATGAATTCCTCCGACATACCGTTTGAACGCATCAGTCTCCATTTATAATGATCACCAAAGAAAGATCCATCTTCCTGTTTTCCGCCAAACCATACATCGCCCAGGCTATCAAATCTCTTATCTTCGTATATTTCCCTGGGTGAAATATGACAATGGTAATCTATGATAGGAAGAGCTTCCGCATACTCATGAAATAAGCGCTTCGCTGTCTCAGTCTGCAATATAAAATCATCATCTAAAAACTTCTTCATGGATTGAAAATCCTCCTTTAAAAACTGTTCATTTTGTATGCATTTTTATATTATTCTTTTGCCCGAATTATTCCTATAGCTTTGGGCTTTTAAACCAATTATTGCAACAAGTATGACAATTTTTGCAATATTTTTTACATCATATTCTGTCGTACATTTTCTGCACGAATTCCCTTGTTTTTTCTGCATTTTCAGGGCTGGTATTTTCCAGCGTGCACTGTACAAAGGGTTTGTATTCTTTTATCTTTGACAACAGCAGTTCATAGTTAAGTCCCCCTGTTCCGGAAGGGATTGATTTAAGCTCACCATTCTCGGCCACAAAGTCCTTCATGTGAACCACCGCAATGTCATCCTTTAAAAGGTCAAAGGTCTTGTTTATGATCTCATCCTGTTTATCCACGTTTCCAGTGTATAACATGTTTACAGGATCAAATATGATCTGAAGGTTGGGACTTTTTACTTCATCAAGAACGTATCTGGCCTGTTCCGGGCCGTAGACTATATGCTTCCACACAGGCTCTATGGCAATAATTACCCCGAATTTTTCCGCAGCTTCAACCACCGGCTTTATGTTCTTTACAAAAATATCCAGTGAACTTCTATCGTGATTGGCGGGTTCATATTTGTATTCGCGGTTGACAGCCCCTGTTTCGGTACCGACAACTCCGGCTCCAAGTATGCTTGCAAATCTTGCATGTGCCACATACTTTTCGGTAATCTTTTCCAGTTCATCCGGATCAGGATTGGCCAGGTTCAAGTAATTACCAAGAACTGCTATATCTACACCATTTTCCCTGCACAGCCTTTTGATATACATCGCAAGTCCGGGTGTCATTGCAGCATTGGTCACTTTGAATTCTTTAATGGATTTGGACAAAGCTATATGCATGCAGCTAAAGCCCTGTCTTTTTATTTCAGGTATAAGCTCATCTAAAGGAGCGTATTTTACGTCATGTGCGCGTATTCCGATCTGCATTGATTCCTCCTGATATTTTTATTCATCTGCAGTTGCTACGATTTCATCAATAAGGGCATCCGACAGGTCATTGATCCTTCCGGCCTCTTCCTCATCAAGCAGGTGTACCCATTTATTTTTTCTGCTTATATCAATCGGCTCATCACTTAAGTCTTTTGGGTCATACTCGGCAAAATTCGCCTGACTGTCATCTGTTTCAAGTTCAGACCACTCACAAAACCTCAGAGGATGAATTATTGTTCCGTACCTGCAGCTTAAAAATGTGGTACTGCCAGTAGGTCTCCAGGGTCTTCCAAGAAATACAGTCTCTTTTTCCATGCCCTCTTCACCGTCAATGATGCAGTTTCTGAACACAAATCCCAGATCACCGACATTTTCAGAAGGTGCTGTGACATAGCCATTAATGTCTTTATCCCTGTTCATGACTGTAATTCTGCAGTCATCAAACACTGCATCAGCTCCTCCGAATATAAAGTCCACATCTCCGAGGATTTCGCAGTTTTTGTAGTACTGCCTTGTGTTCTTCCTGTCAAGAAGCATGCGGGGACCAAAAAAACCCTTATTGAACCGCTCAACAACAGGTAACGGTGAAAGGAAAAGGGTATCCTGTCTTGATCTGATACACATATCCTCCATAAAGACATGATCCGCATCGGAATATATGGCAACGGCCTGCCCTACCTTACTTCCCCAGCCGGCAGTGTTCTCAACTGTCATTTGGGAAAGCTTCACATTTTTTCCTGTAAGAAACATGGTCCAGGTTCTGAAAGTCCCCCGCTTGGTGCCATCCTCCAGAAAATCCAGGGCTCCTGCACTCTGAGTGATTATTGTTTTCTCTTTTCCTTCTCCGATGAGAGTTATATCTTTCTTTTCTATGAAAAGTCTTTCCTTGTAGACTCCTTCGGAAATCCTGATTATTGCAGGTGTATCATAAGGGACAGCCTCAACGGCCTCCCGGATGGTGTGGTAATCTCCGTTTTCTCCTACATTTATAGTTATCTTTTCCATCATTTAAACTCCAGATGCTCCACAAGCTTTTCGTCAATATTGTCCTCGTCAATGCTCTCATCATCAGAATTAGAAATAAGAACATCTTTGATAATCAGCTTCTGTACATTTCTGACATAGATTCCTTTGCCGCTCATCTCTTCTATGTCATCCATCATCACCGGAGCTGCTGCATTTCTGAGGCTTTTATCCTTAAATGAGACATTTACGTTCTCAATTCTAACTTCCTCGACCTTTGATTCAGGCAGTCCGTAAACAGTAATAAAGCTGACCTCGGCATCTGTGCAATTGATATTTCTTGCACAGATGTTCCTGATAACAGGAGTCATGTCATTTACCTCAAGCTTCTTCCTGGTCTGACAGTACTCGCTGTGGCCGTCGGGATCACAGAAATAAAACATGTTTACTGTAAAAGGCATTTTTACATCGCGCATCAAGATATCAGTAAAAACAATGTTTTCAAGGATCGATCTTTTACCTCTGCCTCGTCTTGTTTTAATCCTAAGTCCCCTGTCCGTTGAATCAAAAATGCACTTGGATACTGCTACTTTGTCAACTCCGCCTGCACATTCGCTTCCCACAGTGACACTTCCGTGTCCTCTGTTGAGCCTGCAGTTCCTGATATTAATATTCTCCGTTTTCTTATAATGCCTGAGAGCCATATAGTATTTTCCGGACTTTATGGCTATACAGTCATCACCAACTGAAATATCGGTACCTATGATATTTACATTGCAGCAGCTCTCAGGGTCTATACCATCTGTATTTGGTGAATTATCAGGGTTTCTTATGGTAAGACCAAGAATATTAATGTCATCCGAATAATATGGATGTATTGTCCATGAGGGAGAGTTCTGCACCGTAACACCCTGCAGGGTGATATTCTTACAGCGGTTCAGGAAAATAAGTCTTGGTCTGAAAGCACCCCTTTTTTCTTTGGGATTGACCCACCAGTCTCCGTTCTGTGCATTACCATCGATAACGCCATCTCCAAAGATTCTTACATTTTGAATATCTATTCCGGTAATAAGGGATGCAAAACAGGATAGCGGATTTCCCTCCCAGCTTCCAAGGTTGTACTCATCCCTTTCATCTGTTGTTCCGGTCATGCCCTGCAGCACAGGATAGGCTTTCCTGTCAGTTATTCCGAGTAGAACTGCATCCTTATCTATCCACAGATTAATGTCGCTCTTTAAAAACAAAGGTCCGCTAAGATATGTCCCCTTGCCGATATAGACAGTACCCTCCTTTGGACAGGCACAGACTGCTGCCTGTAAAAAAGAAGTATCATTTGTTCTACCGTCGCCCAAAGCTCCAAAATCCTTCACATCAAGAAGAACGCTTTCTCTGCAGGTCCTTATATTCCTTGATGCTACTTTGTCGCATGACTCTGCCTTAATTTCATATTCAGTATCAGGCTCCAAGTCATTAATTGTTATGACGCTTTTTTTGTATGCCCCATATTTTTCACCGTTTAATGAAATTAAAACCTCTGCATCCGGTTCATAGGGAGAGTCACATTCAAGCTCTATACATATACTTCTGCATGCTGTATCTATGACATTAAAATTCATCTATAACTCCTTTTTTCGCAAGACCAAGCATCTCCGTGTATGCCATTAAAAGTGGTGCAGTACCTTTTGCATCATTTTCTACAACCGGTTCACTGAAGTAATACTTTAAGGAACCGTCTCTTCTTTCCGCGCCTCCAAGTCCTGCTACCAGACAGATACCGCCAAGTCTCGGAAGTCCCTGTTCATTTCTCGACAGATACTTTTCAGTTATTCCAAAGAATATCTTCTCCGCAATTTTTCCGAATCTCTTTGTCAGATATCCCAATCTGCAGCCCTTGGCCATTGCATATGCTATAAGAGCTGATCCTGATGTCTCAAGGTAATTTCCTTCTTCATCCGCCTTGTTTATTACCTGATAAAACATGGAAGAATCATCATCCATAAATTTAAGGACACTCTCCGCAAGTTCTTTCAAGGTATCCTGCAGTGTTCTGTACTCGTAATACAGCTGCTCTCCCATAGCCTGCGCAGTATCCACAAGGGCTGCCATATACCAGCCGGTTGCCCTTAGCCAGAAGTTACTGCTGCAGCCCGTGTCCTTATCTGCCCAGTACATTTCTCTTGATTCATCATATCCGTGGTAATAGAGCCCGGTTTCTTCATCCCTCATAAGTCTCTTAACATTCTCAAACTGATGGAAGGAATCAAGACACCCGTTCATTTTCCTGTATCTTCTTTCGTATTCCATATAGAAAGGCTGTGCCATGTACAACCCGTCCAGCCATACCTGATTCGGATATATCTTTTTATGCCAGAAATTTCCTTCATTTGTTCTCGGCATTGTCTCAAGCTGGCTTCTTACGGTATCCATTGCCTTTCTGTATTTCTTTTTTCCCGTAAGGTCATACAGTGCAAAGAGATTGCAGGCAGGTCTTACATTATCAAGGTTGTACTCCCCGATGTCATAAGTATTAATTGTTCCGTCCTCATTCACATAAAAAGACACGAAGTTGTCTGCAAAATCCAGGTACTTCCTGTCATCTGTAATCTCATACAGTCTGAGAAGAGCTGTGATCATGCAGCCATCTATATAATTCCATTTATTTGGCTTTCCGCTTCTGATTTTTTCAATATTCCACATGGGATGTTCCGGATCAGAATTATCCATCAGGTAATTCACGTATTCATTAATCAGATCTATGGTTTCTTTTTTCGTCATTCGAGACTCTCCTTCATGTAGTAGAAATATCCCCTGCTTTCTATCAGTTCATCATAGGTACCCTTTTCTACCATTTTTCCGTTTTTCATAACAATTATCTGATCTGCCCCTTTAACAGTGGCAAGCTTATGGGCAACAATAAACGTTGTACAGGACTTTGACATATTATCCAGGGCACCTGTAACCTCCCTTTCGGAAATTGCATCAAGAGCAGATGTTGCTTCATCAAGTATGATGACTCTGGGGTTACGTATCAGTGCTCTCGCAATCGATATTCTCTGCTTCTGTCCGCCTGATAATCTGTCTCCGTGCTCTCCCACAACCGTATTAATACCATCCGGCAGTTTTTCAACTACCTTTTTAAGTCCGGATTCTTCTATAACTCTGTCAAAAGCTTCCTCGGTAACACCCGTACTTCCATACAGAATATTATCTTTTATGGTTCCGGAAAAAAGTGCTGTGCTCTGCGGTACTACCGCCAGGTTTTTTCTGTAGCTTCTAAGATCAATATCCTCTATTGATACCCCGTCTATCAAAAGCTTTCCCTGTGTGGGCATCATAAATCCGATGAGTATGTTCAGAATTGTTGATTTACCTGCTCCGGATTCTCCCACAAATGCTATAGTCTCACCCTGCTTTACCTCAAGATTAAAGTCCTCAAGTACAGGCATGTCATTTCCCGGATATGAATAGCCAAGATGTCTGAAGGAGTAATCTCCCTGAAGATCGGTGATTACCTGCTTTCCCTCATTATCTTCCACCTCATCAACTGAAAGAACCTCTCCTATACTGTTAACTGACTCAAGGCCCTTAGATATGGTGGGAAGCAGATTCAGCATACTGGTGACCTGACCGACAATTGTGGTGAAGTAGCTCTGATACAGAACAACATCTCCTGTTTTAATGATTTTATTAAGAGCAAGAAATGCAGTAAACACCAGACATCCCACCTGGAACAACTGGAAAAACGCCCAGCTTACAGCACCGAAATTGGTCTGGACCATATCAAGCCGGTAGCCCTCTGCGGCGATCTGATACATCTGCTCATCCATCCTGTCTGTCTCTTCATCCTCAAGAGCGTGGGCTCTTGTCACAGGAATCAGTTCGATCATCTCGGATACCATGGCAGAGGTGCTCTCCACTTCTTTTCTGAATCTCTGGTTGTGAACCTTTATAGGTCTTTTAAATACATACACAAGAACTGCTGCCAGAGGTACCATCATAAGGAAAAACAGGAATACCACACGGCTCTTGGAAACTGTAACCAAAAGCGCAACAGTCACATTGATGATGATATTCATAAAATTCACGAATATCTGGTCCGAAAGTGTCTCTATCGCTTCTACATCCCTGATTATCTTGGACTGAAGCCTTCCTGACTGAATATCCTTTTCAGACAGAATTGTCATTGTCTGTATCTTATGAACAAGAGCACTTCGAAGTCCCGCTTCCACATTTCTAACCGCTGATGCCCTAAAGTGCATATGCAGATAGTTCATGGGCACATTCAGTATCAGAAGAAATGCAAGAATTCCCGCATTAATTAGTATAAGCTCTACGGTATTCTCTGCGCCGCCTGTAACGTAATTTATAATATTTGCTGTGACTATCGGCATGACCCACATGGGAGAATGCTTGATAGTATAGAAAATCACAGATAACAGAAAATTGTGATAATACCCCTTATAAAAAGCTATCAGGGCAAGAAGTGGTCTCTCTGAGTATTTTCTGTAACTTTCCTCAAATCTTTCAATCGAGTTTCCTTTTGCTATATCCATATTGTCTTATATCCATACCTCTATTGATACTATTTCCACTGATAGTCATCAACAACCACATATCCGCCCCTGCTGTATTCAGAAATCGCATACATTCCAATCTTTGCACCGACCCAGGTATGATCAACAGGATCAAAGGATTCCTCTATCACTTCCATATCAGGCTCCTCATTGTCATATATGGCATATGAAAAAGTGCTCTCTGGCCTGCATTCATCAACATTTACAAATTCTGAATCTCCGCCTTTATCCTTAGTGACGATCCGGATTTTAAGTCTGGCTTCATTATCTGAATGCAGCGCTCCCTTCATCCTTACAGATGTTTCCTGTACGGCTCCATCCTCTGAAAAGCTCTTGCCGGAAAATACTTCCCACTCATTAATATCTGTCTTTCTGCATTCAAGGTAGAAATATTCACCGCCGATAAATACTGCACCTGATCTGTCACCGGTCTGCATCTGACTGATATCAAGAGTTACATCAACTGTAAAACTTCGTCTGTCCAGCTTTCTTGTTATGACATTTGGGCTCTTCCAGATTACAGGAGATTTTCCCTGATTATTTAAAGCCTGAAGTTTCAGCTTCCTTGTTCCGCTGTTTCCAAGATAGCTGCTCTTTTCATGTAACAGATCAGCCATATCCTTGGAAATTACATTCTTATCATCTATAACCTCAAAATATTCCGTATCATAATTGCCAAGCCACTGAATATCTCCTGAAGTATCATAGGCCGTCGCGTTTTCATCACCATCGTACGCTGTTATAGGTGAAGCGCTCTCCTCTACAGGCTCTCCGATTCCGTCCTTATTTTCTCCGATAACAGGCCATCCATCCTGCCATGTAACCGGTTGAAGATGACATATTCTTCCATATGCGCCAAGGTCCTGAAAATGAAGGAAGAAATCTGCATTTTCATCATCACTTATAAGTGCACCCTGGTGAGGGCCGTTAATTATCGAGCTTCCCTGATGCATCACTACCCTGCATTCATACGGCCCCTGGATATTCTCTGACCTTAATGCCAGCTGCCATCCCCGTCTTACGCCACCTGCAGGAGAAAGGATGTAGTAAAAGGTTCCCCTTTTATAAACCTTTGGTCCTTCTATTGTCACACAGGGTGCCTTTTTCTCATCAGGAGTGGCAGTAACCATGTTTTTGAAAACAGCGTCTTCTATTTCCTTCATAGTCTCATTTACGCAGAATCCCTTAAAAAGGAATCTGTCTTCTGAAGCAGCTGTAAGTCCCTTGCTGTCCAGCTCGATTACTCCAAGCACTGAATTAAACCCAATTCTTGATTTTGCATATCCATGTATCAGATATACCCTGCCGTCATCATCAAAGAAAGGACAGGGATCAATATATCCCTTTCCCTTAAGTACACAGACAGGCTTATCCCAATATATTTTTTCTGCTCCGGGCACTTTAAGATCGATTCCAAAATTATGGATAAGTCCCTTTTTACTATCATCATCAGATATATTCTTCTCAAAGCGTCCTCTTACCACAAACAGTCCTTCATCAGGCATGCCATAATAAATATAAAACATATCATCATGGTATCTTATAGAAGGCGCCCATATTCCCTCTGAATGCCTGGGTGTTTTAAACTCATCCCCCAGAGATGAAACCGCATAGCTGACTATTTTCCAATTGATCAGATCTCTGGAAAACAGAACTGGAAGACCCGGTGTATAGTTGAATGAACTTGCAGTTAAGTAATATCCATCTCCTGCCCTTGTTACATCAGGATCCGAATAATCCGCAAAGATGATGGGATTTTTATACGTATTCATCAGCAACTCCCTCATCCTTGAGATTCTTGTCATGTACCATCTCAAGTTCTCTGAGTACTCCTTCATCAATGAGGGATCTGAAGGGCTCACCTGCCTTGACCATCTCCCTTGCAAGCAGCTCTCCGAACTTCATGGCTCCTTCGTATTTAAGATGCGTATTATCTGTTGAAAGTCCCTCCGGAAGCCAGAAGACTTCACCGGGCTTAATGTGCATGAAATACTTTTTTGATTCCTCATCCCCGGTTTCTTCGATAAACTTTCTGCTGACCTTAAACAGGTCAATAAGCGGAACCCCGAACTTTTCTGCAGCCTTGTAATAACCCTCCACGTAAGGAAGATGCTCAGACTCCTTCAGATGAACTCCATCCTCCATAAAGCTCCGTCTTTCCAGTGGCGTAATAAAAAGGGGAAT
>CAMVLM010000013.1 GCA_947168335.1 uncultured Butyrivibrio sp.
AGAAAAAATAAAGAAATTATAAAGAAAATTGATAAATATCAGCTTTGCAATATGGGGATCTCCTTCTTCCACGCAAAATAAAAAATGCAATATCTTCCACAAAATTCGGAAGATATTGCATTTTATTATTTTAGTCTGCTGCAAATGGATCAGCGCCAAGTTTTTGTTTTGAAGTGGTTATCTTACCACCGGTCTTGGTAATCTTAAACTCGATCCATATATCCTGACCTGCTCCACCGCTGGGCATCTCATGCAGGTAATAGGTACCGGCTTCAAGATCACCTACGTAGAATGCACCTGCTTCTCCTGCTGTTGCGTTTTCTGCATGCATATCAACAAGAACATGATCCCATCTGTAGATGTCAAACTTCGGACCGGACAGAGGAACAAAGTCTCCTGTACCTGATGCACTGACTTTCTTAAAGAGATATCTTCTAAGTGAATCCTTAGTTTTGTTCATGATACCTCTAACCTGTAAAGTTGACTTATGATCAAATACATATCTCGGATCAACCGCATCTGTTTCCTCTTTCAGCTTAAGAAGCAGATAAGATGTAGTTGCAGTGTAGTTTATCTTCTTGGCATCCGGAAGCATCAGATTATATGCTGCTCCCTCTGTAGCCACATTGTCGCTTCCGACAATAAGTTTATAAACCACTGCCTTGTGTGTTGATGCATCATACTGATCATCTGTACTCTTCACATAATAATCAGGTTCATAACCATCCGGAGCTTTTGTCTCCTTCATGTAATAAACACCGGGTGCAACCTTGAAAGATATGTTTCCTGTAACTTTATTTCCATCAAGTCCTACTGCATTTGTTGCAGAATCAGTTGTTTCAGAAACAATCTTATCTGTAGTAGTGGCACCATTATTTGTAAGTATTGAATCATATGCCACGATACCACCGGCATTATCCCTTACATTTGTGAATGTGTTAGCAGCCACGCTTGCATCATACAGAGTAAACTCCGCTCCGCCAAGCTTCTGACCATCACCATCAATCTTGCTAAAGGCGATATCAAGTCCCTTGGAGTTTACAATCTTGATGTTATAAGGAAGTGTAGCATCTGTGTTATTTACTGCGATAACTGTTGAAGCCGGATTACTGCTTCTTGTTATATCAAAGATAACCTTCTCGTTATAGCCTCCCGTTGAAGCTTTTGTAAATACAGATGCCTTAATTACATCAAAGGTACCGGCAAGAGTGTTATCATCATTAACCTTGGCTTTAATTCTGAATTCGATATAATCAGCCTTGGTTTCATCAGCATTGTAGCCGTTATAGCCCTCAGGAATGATTTCCTTGAAGGTATATACTGTATCCCTCTCCGCTGCTGTTGTGGGAAGTGGTACATTAACCCTCACAAGTCCATTATCATCCGGCATAATATAATCTACTTTTGTGCCGCCTTTATCTGTAAGACTATAAGCATTTGAACTGTCTTCAGTAGCTTTTATCAGATTTGCATCAACAGGTTCACCTTTATATACCTTGAACTTAGGACGCACTTCTGTATTGGATGCGTTTGTGAAGTGAATAGCATTTCCTTTATCATCCACCTTCAAAATCTTAAACTCTGTTTCAGGTGAATAGATGTTATAGAAATCCACAGTGTTCATATCCTCAGGATCATCATCCTCAGGTCCAACAGTGGTCCTTATTACAGTATCTTCCTGCCACTTCTTTCTGGTTGTCTCATCGTGATCTATGGTATATTCCACGCTGACTCTGTCTTTTGTGCCGTTACCAGTATCATTATAAACATAATTATTCTCAACAACCTTATAGGTTGTATCTATTGTGCTGGGAATAACCCAGGTATATGTATTACCCACTCTCTTAAAGTAATAATATGCATCAATACCGGCATCCAGACCATAATATGCCTTATCATCTGCGGATAACCTATAAGAATTATAGTCTCTTGTCTGACCTCCTATCTGATTTGCCCTTTTGGTTTCATCTCCAATAATAAGCCTTTTCTTATCTCCGTTTGAAACAACAGCTCCCTGAGCATCTATTTCATCCATTGAAATAATAAACTTATTCCTGAGTGCTGCAATTATCTTGTCAACCAGGGACTTATCTTCTGCGTCAAGAATACCTCCACTGTAAGTTCCATTAGAAGATACGTCAAAAGTCTTGGTGACCGAAGTGTAACCAACCTTCCTGGTCAGTTTTCCATCTATGTGGAATCCATATCCCGGTGAATTGGTAACCGACTGATACTTTACAGAATACCAGCGAATAACGAAATTATCAGTTGTAAGCTCCTCTGCAGGAATACTTCTGGTTCCACCATTACCATCAGACTCCTTAAGAACGGTTGAACCATTAGTTACCATTGTCTTTAATTTATCAAGAACTTCCTCATCAGTAGGAATGTATGATAAATGCCAATAGTATTCAGTTCCACTATTATTACCTGTATAATTTTGTTTTTCTATATATTTACTTCTGGTACTATTATCATAGCTTCCGTTATCGTGGTAACCATACGGTCCGGCCATCTGATTTCTGATAATCTTATCCACCTTAGCCACACTCATATTAAGGTAACTAAGCATGAAGTATTTATTACCACCACTTGCCGGCGCAGGAAGCTCATCAGCAGAAACTATCTCTCCCGTATCAGGATCTATCGCCTGCATGATTCCGCCTGAAACGTGAGGTGCATAATTATTTAATCCCTCATTCAGAAGGCCAATCAGAAGCTCATCTTTACCAAACTCTCTGCCTGCTGCATCAGCATCCTTCCATATTGAGAAGTTTACATAAGGATATCCTCCACCTGTTTTCCAAGTGTTAGTCCACACAGCTTTTAGTACAACTGTATCTGAATTATCTGCATAGGTCAGAAGATCAATCTCATCATCTCCGGTAAGCAGCTTATTAAGTACATTAGGATCAGTTGAATTAATTGTCGCAGGCTTCCAGCCTTTAAATGTATATCCGTGGTAATCGTTCTGTTTTACCTTACTACCGTCATAAATAACATTAACTTTTCTATAAGAATTTGTGTTAAGACTTCTTACTTCATAATCACCCTGAACCGTTATCTGTTCACTTGCAGTAGTTTTAGTAACACTATCTGCTGTATTTGGAATATCCTTAACATAAACCAGATCTTTAAATGAGCTTGCAGTCGCTGTAGTTACAAAATTACCAAATGAAGGATCTTTATCCTCGATAACATACTTAATTGTGTATTTAGTATCTATAGGCGTCCAAACTGATTCTACTGTCAGAACCATCTCATTATTCACAGAAAAATCATAGGTAGCTCCAGGCTGAAGTATAGTATTTGTGTTTACAATTCTCCATCCCTTAAACTTATATCTGTAACTTGTTCCGTCAGTTTCATCAGAATGATAGCTGTAACCATTTGTTGCATCTTCCAAACTGCTGTCCGGATTTTTAATCTGTATTTGCATGGTTACTGTACTGTCTTCACCATTTGCAGTAGGCAGATTGTTTGAAGTCCTTGTGTCGCTTGTGTGCTTTTTATACTTATAGATTACTTTTCTCTTTGTCTTATTTACAGTAGTAAATGTAATCCACGATCTATCAACAACACTTTTATCTAAATCGTATCCCTGGAATCCATTCGCCACATTACCGGTAAAGTTCAATAAAGCTCCCTTTTCATTTGAAAGCTGAACTTTTCCGTCAAGACGAGGTGTTATATATATAATTGAAGGCGTGCTCTCAATAGTCAGATGATGTCTTCCTGCATCCTGAGAGACCGAATCTGATATAGTGAGATATTTATATGCACTGCTTGTAGCATCATAAACCTTGATATAGTAGCCCTGTGGTATCTCATCACCATTATTATCAAGCGCTTTTTCTATAGTCCATTCTACCGGAAGCGTGGCATTATTATCATTCAGTTCAAGAACACCATTTTCATCAAATTTATACTTTGAACTGTCAGATATATTTATGCTTCCGAGAGTATATGTGTTACTATTCTTCTTTGCATAATCCATCAGGGCGAAAAGGTTTGCATTATTAGCGGCAGGCTTGCAATAAATTATAAATTCACCTGAAAAATCCCTATCCGGCAAAAACAGGAGCTTGGTCATATCACTGCTTGCATCAGTCAATGCTGAAATAAAGCCCACAACCATACCTGATGTAGCTTTTTGAGTCAGACCAATGTAATAATTTACTCCCTCTTTCACTGTATACAGCTGGTGATATGTTATTCCTGATACTGTAGAAGCAGCGTCGGAAATAACAGAACCATCAGCAAAATTAGATGTAAGTTCCCATTTGTTCTGCTTATTCAAACACAGGTATTTGCCGCCAATTTTAAGTCTGTATGCAGTATTTAATTCGTTGTCGAATCCTTTTTCAAGTGTCCATTTTGTCTCTGTAGAAGGTACAGGAGCGCAGCAATCCTTTATAAATATCGATGTTTCGAGTCCATTACCCGCATCGTTTGTTCTTAAATAGTATCCGTTCGTGCTGATAAAGGTTTCTTTATCCTCTATGTCCTCTGTCTTTACAAGCTTCCATGTAGCCTGAATCTTTACTTTCTGTCCGTTTGATGCATTTAATGTAACTGCATGCCTGGGCGTGTATACTGTATTATCCCCGGTAGCCACATCATTTATTTCGACAATTTTCCATCCATCAAATTTGTAACCATATATTTTTCCATCCGTTTCATTTCTTGAATAGTAACATTCCTGGGACGGAGTCTTCAGTGTATAGGTCGCACTTTTTGAAGCTGCTGATTCATCTGAAGGCACATTAACAGGCACTTCACCGGCAGTTTGGGGCGAATCGTTTTCGTAGGAATAAGTTACGGTGATTACCTCACTTGTATCCTGGGCGAGAGTAAACCATGATTCCTCTTTTTCTACGGTACCATCCGGCACAAAAGTATTACCTGAAGATAAGCAAATAGCTTTGCTACCACTATTAACGAATCTATAATATCTGATATTGTTTACAACTCTGATAGAAACATATACATCCTGTGGCGAAGTATCAAGAGATATCGCATTGTCAGAAAGTTTGACGTATTTTCCGGAAGTGTCGCGGATATAGTACCTAAAGCCGGTCTGATCAGAAGGAACTTTTTCAAATTTCCATCTTACTGCATTTTCATTACTATCAATTATCCTTCCATCGCCAGAAGATAAATTTACCAACTTTCCCTTAAACTGAGACGCAGTTGTATCATAGGACAATGCATAAGTATTGCCGCCACTTTCAGTCAGGGCCATATATGTTCCTTCAACCTCAACCTTATCAAAAAGCATAAGGTGAGTGCCACTCATTTCTGAATCAAAGAACATGAAGGAATGTCCCGCGTTTGTAGGTGAATCATAACCAAAATACCAGGTCTTACCATTGCTATCTACATAAGTCAGCAAGTGATAATCTCCCATATCACTTACAGTAAATGTAATAGCAGATGCTGCTGTAGTCCTGGTGCCCTTATTATTATTTACATTTCTGCCAACATAGTCATTGCCTTTATGTATCTGATATCCGCCCGCAACTTTTGTAAATTGCCATTTGGTCGCATCCTTGGGGCTTGTGGTACGCATTCTTTCATCATTATTATTCCTCATAAACCAGCCATTATAGGAAACATAAAACTCTTTTCCATCAAGAGAACCATCAACTAAATCTGAATCACCAGCGGCCTCTCCAAGCATCAGCTTTGTATTATCCGACATCGTCAGTACATCTGAGAACTTGTTTGTAGCGTAGTATCCAAGGAATTTCTTGGGTTCGGTCTTTGCAGCTGTTATATCAAAAATCAGATGATGACCGTTCATTGCACTAACAACAAGAACGGATGCACGATTTTTTTCATCTGTCAGTTTCCAGTTATCCCCAACTCTTCTGAGGTAATAGCCACCATTGCTGATGACATAGCCATCGCCGTCAAGCTCGAATTTCCATGCACTTGCACCGGTTGCATCTGAAGCATCCAGTACCTTTTCTCCGCCAGAATCTGTGACTTTAAGATAATTACCGCCGTTTGAAATATATAATTGCTTGTTATTCAGTGACTCGTCGATCTTATCGAATGTCATCACTTCCAAAACAACATACTTGGAGAAGCTCTCTGTTGAAAACTCAAGAGCATCACCATTAACAGATGGCTCTATAACATCTGTTTCATCACCAAAATGAACTATTGAGATATTGTTCTCTTCATTTATTTCCTGCTGAAGGAGCTCAATTGATACACTGACACTCTTAGTAGGCTGATAGTGCTCACCTGTCCTTGAGCTGACAAATGAAATATCAAAAGCCTTGGCAAAATTAAAGTACTCACTTAAAACTCCGATCTCATCAGCACTTTGTCCCACAACATCATCATATTCATCTGTGCCTTCAGTGATTTCAGACACAACAAGTTCTGCATCCGAAGGAATTCCTGATGTATTGTCATAATTTACGGTAACCTTATAAACATTACCGTCTTCTGCAGTTACTGTTTTCTCAACATAGTTTTGAACAATGACATAAACTGAGAAGCTGTCCGTTGAGAAACTTATGGTGCTCTCTCCGGTTTCTTCCTCTGTTTCAGTTTCTGTGGGCAGTACTTCAGGCTCTTCATCAGTCATATGTACTGTTGAAATCTCATCTGTCTCATAAGTTTCTTCTGACTTTATCTCAACACCCACTTCTGCCTGAGGCTGGATTTCTTCACCATCCTTCTGAATGGTAATATCAACAACTCTGAAGCTTACAACATCTTTGTCCTCTGCATCCAGTGCCTGCATTGCATCAGAAACATACCGGGCGTATTCATCAGAGTTTTCATCGATCTCTGTGATCTCAAGTGTTGCGCCTTCGGGAATTCCTGCTTCCTTACCAAAGGTTATAGCTATATCTCCTTCAGAAGACTCGATTGTGCCTTCAGCAGGTTCTTCCTCTTCCTCTGTCTCATCGTTTTCTTTTGATTCTTCATTATTTTCAGCTTTATCAGCATCATCAGAAGAGCTGGTATCCTCACTGGAAGTAGATATTTCAGAACTGTCAGCACTGTTCTGGGCATCAGAAGAATCAGAATTGTCAGCCTGATTCTGCTCATTTTCTTCTGACGGATTTTCCTGACTATTCTGCTCAGCTGAATTATTTTCCTGTTCATTGCCTGATGCTTCAGATGAAGTATCTCCCTGGGATTCATCAGAAGCGTTTTCTGATGAACTGCCATCTCCTGTTGAAGCCTCCTCAGATGAAGACTCACTTGATGAAGCTTCGTCGGATGAGGAATCACTTCCTTCTTCCTGAGCATTTTCGCTGTTTTCAGTGTTCTCGGAATTCTGTTCTTCCGTACTGCTGTTTTCTGCTCCTTCAGCATTCTGCTGCTCTTCTGTATTCTGTTCTGAGTCAGCTGCTTCCTGAACCTCATTTTCAGGTATAGGTTCAGTTATAACAGACTGTGCAAGCTCTCTTTCAGAATTATCCTCTTTACTTGCATGAGCAGTGATCGGATAAAAATCAGAATTATTGTGACTGTTAAGTTTTACAAGTGTACCGGCTCCATTCTTGATAATTGTTTCCGGGATAGGCCAGTCACCATAGTGCTCCTTTGCAAAGTAGTAATTATCAGCTGAAGCACCGGCAAGATCTGATACTGTTTTAAAGCTGAAAATTGACGGCAGATCCGTGTCATATTTCTTTGTGCTGTCATCTCTTGATGCAAAAGATGACGCAGGAAGTGCCACTGAAGCTGCCTTATTGTATTCATAAGATGTGCCGACAGGATCAGCTGCAGTAAGCTTCTTATCCAAAGCTATAACAACTCCGTCTGCATCTGCTGCTCCGCCGCCCAATGCTGTTAAATATCCACTGCCTGTCCAGTTAATAAGCTGATAGTAATAGTTTTGTCCACTAAAAGCAGGAGAACCGCTACCTACAAGTCCACCTGCATTAGCTGTTGATGTAGCCATTACCTGGCCAATTCCATAACAGCCTGACACAGTACCACCGGATGCGCTTCCGATAAATCCACCCATGGATGAACCGCTTGTTGAACAGGTTGAATAAGAATCCTTAATTGTTGTTCCGCTTTCTTTTCCGATAAATCCACCGGCTGCTCCTGTAGCAACAACATTAACTCTTCCTTTTGCTGTACCTGTTGTTTCAGTGCCATATGCTCCTGCAGCATTGTCTATTGTCACTGTATGTCCGCCTGCAGAGCAGCATTCAATGGCAACCCCGTCTGTATCTCCCACAAGGCCGCCTGCACTGCTTCCACCCTTTACATAAAGTGCAGCAACTGAACCCAGAATCTTGCCACCGTTTGCCTTTCCGATAAGTCCGCCGACATTTGCTCCGCCAGATATTTCAAGAGCAGTATCTGCTGTGGTGGTACTGATGGTTGTATTAGGTGCAGTCCCTGTCTTTACTCCATTAAAAGCAAGAACATTTTTGACTTCCGTATTACTGATGGAACCTGCTAGAGCTCCTGCATTTCCGGTTGCTTTTATTGCAGGATTTCTAAGTATCACATCTGACACAGTAACAGCTGCTGTGCCTGATGCAGTAAGCGTGCCAAACAAACCGCCGTCTCCGGTCTCATCCACTTTAAGTCCGGAGATTGTGTAGCAGTTGTCGTTTTCAAGCACCTTGGCAGCCCAGTTGCCACCTGCTGTCTTAGCAGATTGATCAACAGGCTTTCCGGTGAAGGAATCTATTTTTCCTGTACCCGTATCTGTAGATATAGGTACAAAGTTATGAACTGCATTATCTTTCCAGTTTGCAGGAACATCCCATTCAATATCATTTAAAAGAACAGCATTTATTCCGCCATTTGTACCTATTGCACCACTGTCTACTTTTGAATATTTGTAAGACAGGTTCTGCAGCTGTCTGGGATAAATTATCTCAGCAGTGTTTTTACCATTTTCATTGTAGTAGCTGGCAAACAGACTGTTCTCAATATTTGATCTGGCAGCATTTGAAGTTCTTACTTCAGTCTTATTGTCGGTAATTCCGGTTTCATTTACCTGAACAGTAAGGAAAATGTTGTCGCCGGGAACAATTGCCGAATCACCTGCTGCAGATGCTGTCGCTATTTTGTTGAATCTGTCATTTTCATCATCGCTTAATGAATCAAGAATGATCTTTCCTGTGAAAATATAGGTGTTATTTCCTGCCACAAAAAGGCTTGAGGGAATAGTTTCTCCCGAAAGCGGAGCATAAGAAGTACCATTCTTATAGAGCAATTTCCCGCCGCTTATGGTCACATGTTTATCTGTTCCTGCAGCGTCACTGGTTGCACTATTAACTGTCAGCTTAAGATCATATGATTTACCTGATTCATATAAATCCTTTGTTATATAGACTCTTACAACACCTGTGAGATCCTTTTCATTTATAAGCCACGCACCGGCTGTAATTCTGTTTGTGGTCTCCTGTGTGGAAGTAACTGTTGTACCTGCATCAGTTGAGAAATATCCAATTTGTGCCTTGTATGCATCTCTTCTAACCTTGGGATCAGCTGATCTGATGGCATCCTGACCATAGTCCTTGGTGGCATAGTAATCCTCTGCCTTATCACTGAAAGTAACAGAATAAACATCAAGACTTACTTTGTTATACTCAATAACCCAGTTGGAATCAGCGCCTTCGAGCTCCATGCTAAGAGAATGATCGCTCAAAAGCACATCATTTGTTCCTGCGTCATTGGAGCTTACATAGCAGATTCCGTTTCCCGCTGATGACACATTGGTGTTTTCAGTAAGTGTTTTTACCGCTTCCTCATCCTCGGTTACATAAATCTCCATCATTCTGCTTTGAGCAGCATAATAAATAGCCTCAGCTCGTTTATCGAGGTGAGACTGCTTGGTATTCAGATAAATCTCGCGCCCACCATAAAAACCGAATCCCATCAGTATGACTAAAAGCGCCACCACCAACAGCATCTCAACTATGGTAAAACCGGAATTATCCGCCTTTTTTCTTATTCCCGTGTACTCAACAAACCTTTTCATTACTAACTCCCCGATTTTTTTCTGTAATAATGCACTCCTGATTCACTCAGGCTGCTTATTTATGCTATAAACAGTGAACTTACTGGATGCAAGTTCTACACCCTTTCTCTTTAAAGAAAAGCTTATATCGTATTTTCCTTTTCCATCACTTGTAGCTGAAAAACTGTCTATTTCTATATCATTAACATAATTACTTACCGGTGTTCCGTTTACCTTCTTTCCCTGAACAGGAAAATACTCTTCCCCTGATGTAGCCTTAAGGGCAAGCATTCCTTCATCAACAGTAAACTTACATCTTCCGCCCAGTCTTCCGCTCTCATCTATAAACGAATCAATTTCTCCACCGGAACCCACAATAACATCACTTGCTGTTGTAAGCTCTCCCCTTATAAAATCAGAAAGCGTGGAAGATATCATCTGTGCCTCTGATTTTGCGAGGCTTGTGATATAACTCTTACTTGCAAGCTGAATTGATTCAGCAATAAGCTGAGTCGCAAAAAGAAGTATTATCGTAGCCAAAAGCAGCTCAGCCAGCGTGAAACCTTTATTATTCAGTTTTTTATTCTCTTTTCTGACCTTAGCTGTTTTCTTCATAATTTTCGATAATCAAACCAAACCAAAACCGGCATCAAAAATATCAATTGATAGAAGTTATGGTCGCGGTAACTTCATTTCCCGAAGGTGTTTCTCCATCTTCCTTTACAGCATAAATAGAGGCTTTCTCAACATCTCTGTCTACCTTTGCTGCCGCAGATATGGCCATAGGAAGCATCATCAGTGCAAATGTCCCTATCAGAAGCGCAACCAGTGTCTCTACCAGCGTTTCACCCTTATTATTTTTTAGAAATTTACCCTTTTTATTCATCTAGTTTGCCTGTTTCTTATTAACAACACCTGTTACAAACATATCTTCATATTTCCAGGAAATCGCTTTAAGTATATCTCCGTCCTGAAGGTTTTCCTTATCAAGATCCTCAGCACTTATGCTGACAGCAGGGATATGCACTCTGAGCGGATAGTTTCCGATTTTGCTTCCATCCGCAACCACAGCATTAAGCTCAATTACCATTGAATAGGATTCATCCATCTTAAGCTGTCCTTCAACAGTCTGTATTCCATCTATCCCACTGACACTGAAACTGATTGTATGCTGCTGTGTTGAAGAGCTGCCCTCCGCCTGATTTATTGCCTCGTCAAAAATAGTGCTGAATCTTCCGTTTATCGGATCATCTTTTTCAACCACGTAAGAGGTGCCGTCCTTGATTTTCTTATACTCGACAACACCCGTAGCTCCGGCAGTCGCGTCCGACAAATCACCCCAGATTTCCTTCCGTATTGCATCAGCTGCAGCTGTAGTAGCCATATATGCCTTCTGCTCATCTATTTCAGATTGTGTTCTCTGAGCATTTAAAACCGCAGCGTTCACAATAGTTATGCTTACAAAAGCACATATCAGAAAACCTATAAGCGCAAACACCAAAGAAGCTCCGCGGTCATCATTCAATATTCTTTTTATAGATTTCATTCTGACCACCTGCCCTCTGATTCCTTTGAAAATATATTGTTTTCATTCTCCGAAATCTTTAGTGCTTTATTCATTCTGAATCTGCAGGCAATTCCTTATCAGGAGTTCCGCCTATCATTGTCTCATAAAAAGTTCCCGTAAGACTTACAACAACATTGCCGCTCTTGAAATTCGGAATTTCAACTGCAGGAGTAATATAAACATCTCCCAAAATGCATCTTGTTTCAAACTCCTCCAGCTGCTTTACAATCTCCTCAGCCTGAGCAAAATCCTTCGCAGTGAACTGAAGAGTGAAATCTCTTTTAATCTGATTATCTTCTTTTGTAAGATTAGTGAAGTTGACATAGTAATCCTTTGTGCCGCTTATGACACTATGAAGGAAATCAAGCTCACTCTTTCCGGCATTATAGCTGGGCATATAGCTCTTTTTGATCTTGCCGGATTCAATATCATTCATTTCAGCTGACATCTCATTAATCTTTTCCAGTCTGGCCTCAGAGACACGAATTTCATCCTCAATTGCCTGAGCCTCGAGTCTGGCACTCTGAATCCTGGATTCAACCTGGCTGTACACAAAGATATAGTAAACAGCCCCCAGAATGATCAGACTAAGAATAACGATCAATACTTTTTCTTTTTTAGTAAAATCCCTTGTAAGTACGCTCAATTCTCGTTCCCCTCTTTCCCTTCATCTATCTGAGATTTGGTCTTAAGATATATTTTTATCTGAGCATCTACAGTTGAATTAGTTTTCTCTTCCTCGTCAATTGTCTTTGCCGATACCATTGATGTGCTGGCAACTATCTCCTGCTCATCAAGGCTCTTCATCAATGCACTGACATTTTCAAGATTTTTCGTATTAACTGTGATCAGAAGATCTGAACCCGTCAGATTAAAGTAATTGACATTTGCTCCCTGCTTCTCTATGAAATCCACAAGCTGCATAACTTCCAGTCTGCTGACCCTGTTTCTCTCTTCCTCTGACAAGGTATTCCATGTGTAATGACTGTACTCATCAGATACAGCTTTCAGTGCTTCAATCTGACCATTCTGTTCGGAAAGCTGGTCCTCAAGCTGTTTAATCTTTCTGGTTTCTTTGTCCAGTGTGACAAATCTGTCATAGACACCAAACTTTCCAAAAAGTCCTGCCAATGCAATGACCGCTACAATAAGCGGAATAGCTATGGCCCAGTTGACCTTGTTTTCATTTGTTCCACCGGAAATGTGTCCAACATTTTCCTGACCATTTGCATGTGTAAACAGTACTCCCACAGCACCGCCGGTTACATCGATATTGGATTCAGAACCATAATCAGGGAAAAGTTCCTGCATGGTATGAACCTCTTTATCAATACGCTCCTTGAGAAGTGAAACAAGTGGTTCTATCATTGCTCCTGCGCCACAAAGATCAACCTCTTTTAATCTGGAGGACATATCGGATAATTCGTAGAAGTTAAGTCCCTTCAGGACTTCCAGGGAAATATCCTTATACGCCTTTATGGCAGCTTCTGAACTCAGGCAATTCTCGTAATTGGTTCTCAAATATGTGGTGGCAAGATGCATATCCACGTTCATATCATCTGCAATTGCCTGCACAATATGTTTCTCACCGATATCTATCACATGAGAAATCTTATAGTTGCCGTTCTTAAATATACGCATACTGATGTGGTTGTTACCAATATCCATCAGGCAGCGTTCCTTTAATCTCTCCTCTTCCACGCCCAGCCTCTGCAGAATAGTTTCATAAACAGATGTCTCGGGAATAGCGACATCAAGCTTAAGTCCTGCCAGTTTCATGGTCTCCCTTATAAAAGTGAGATACTCAGCAGAAACTGCAAAAGCAAGAATATTTATTTTTTCGGAGCCTTCGCCTTCCTTCGGAGTATTCCTTTTTACAAAATCAAATGCATAATCCTTGAGATCGCCCTGTATAAAATCTCTGAATTCAAAAGGAACGTTGAGTCTTAGCTGCTCATCATCCATAGAAGGCAGTGTAAACTCCTTAATAAAAACATCCGCATCAGCTATGACATAAGCTGCCTTCTTACATTTGATACCATTTTCTTTGATCTTATCCCGCAAAAAATCAGCAAAGAGATTCTGTGAAGTGATCTTATAATCATCAACTATGTTCTCCGGAATCTCTTCCCATATTGTTTTCTGAATTTTAAGACCCTTCATGGTAGCAAGAGACAACTTGCCATGTCTTACACTTATGCCTAAAATTCCATCACTTTTTGCCATCTGATCCGGTTCTCCCCTCTTGCACTATAATCCCCAGTGCAAAATTACTTTGTATAAGTAACGGTCTTTGGTGCGCCAGCGCTTTTAAACTTCTTTGAATAAGTCTTAAGCTTTGATTTCGGCACTTTAACCGTTGCTTTCTTATTAATATTTTTAAATGCATTCTTGCCAATGCTCTTTATCTTTGAGGACTTAACTGTAATCCTGGAAAGCATTGTGCATTTATTGAATGCGCTTTTTCCGATTTTCGTTACGTTTTTGCCTATAGTAAGAGTTTTTAAAGCTTTGCAGCCGTTGAATGCCTCTTTCCCTATCTCCTTAACATTATCGGAAATAACTACACTCTTTAACACCTTGCACTTGGTAAAAGCTTTATCTCCCACAGCTGTTACCTTATATGTCCTTTTTCCTTTAACAACCGTTGCAGGCACAGCATAGGATGTAGCATTGGTCTTTAATACCGTTACAAGTTTTGCTTCATTGGTTCCTGTAATAATATATTCAGCTTTTCCTGATTCGAAGCTGGAATTACCTGTGCTGACAAATGTAAAATTATTCTCCAGAGCATAGTCTTCAGCAGTTGAACCTGCCGCTCCCCTGATAACAAATCCCGTTAAAACTCTTTCTCCTGCTGCACTGTCATAGTAGCCAAGAGCACGATTTTTGATGCTTGTGACAGATTCAGGAATTGTTATACTCTGAAGCAGTGTTGTGTCATAAAATGCGTAGGAATCAATAGTTTTTACTCCCTCATTTATAACAACAGATCCCGACTTCAGACCTGCACATTTTTCAAAAGCTTTTTTCCCGATTACGGTTATTGTTGAAGGAATAACTACTCCAGTCACCTTTGAGCAACCTTCAAATGTTCCCTCGTTTATCTTGGTTAAGCCCGAAGGAATATGTATTTCCGTAATACTTGAACAATTCAAAAATGCATAATTGCCAATGGTTTTGATTCCATCGTAAAACTTTATTCCGCTTATATTTCTGCACTCTTCAAATGCAGAAGCTCCGATTTCTTCTATGGTTGAAGGATACTGAACACTCCTTAAAGCCGTGCAATCCATAAAGCATTCAAAAGGAATAGCTTTAACTTTACCGCCGATATTTACTGATGTAAGGCAGGTGCATCCCTTAAAGCACTGGTCACCAAGAACTTCCAGAGATGAAGGAAGTGTCACAGATTTCAGGTTTTCATTACCATAAAATGCACCTTTTCCGACGGTATCAATGTTTCCGGTTACTGTTATCGAACTTATATCCTTTTTAAAGGTCTTCCCTGAGGATCTCTGCTCATCACTCATTGTTTCTGTAGAAAACGCATACTGTCCAACAGCCTTTACAGGATATGTCTGTCCACTGTAGGACATCTCTGTAGGTATTGTTACGCTGTCCGAAGTTCCTATATATCCAATCACGATAGCTTCCGGTACTTTTATCTGATACACCCAGTCTCCGTCAGTAACTATCTGATATGCATCTCCATCCGCAAGGACATCTGTTTTGAACAAAGCGACAAATAAGATACACATGGATACCAATATGATATTTTTGAATATGTTCTTTTCCCTCATCATAATTTTGCCCCTTTCACAGAAACCGCAAATACCATTCGGTAATATACCTTTCGAAAAAAATGAGTATATAGCCCGATAATGCAATGGCCGGTCCAAACGGAAATTCCTTCGATGCTCCGGCTATTATTTTTTTTCTTGCAAATGCAAATATCAGTCCCAAAATACAGGATAAAAATACAAGTTCATATGCTCCTGCATATCCCAGATATAACCCGAGAAGCGCATACAGTTTTATGTCTCCGCCTCCCATACTGTCCTTTCCCACTACTCTTGTAATAGCAATGCTCATTATCAGCATTGCTGCTCCCACAGCCGTGCCTGCGATGATATGATGAAGCACCCACCACAGGTTATGCACACGCAGTACTGTTTCAAGTACGGTAAAGAAAATCCAGTTGATCAGGCCCGCTGCCAGCACTCCATTCGGAATCTCAAATGATTCCAGGTCTGTCAGAGTCAGAACAAACAGACATCCAGTCAGTATCCAGTATTTGAAAAACTGCAGTTCTCTTATGCTTTCTTCCGGTCCGGCAATCATAATCCCTAAATATAACAATACGGACAGGATCAAAAACGAAAGCTCTGTCACAGGATATCTTGCGGAAACCCTTTGTCCGCAGTACCTGCATTTTCCTTTATTTTTCAGGAAACTTAAAACCGGTATCAGGTCAGAAGCAGACAGCTCATGTCCACAACTCATGCAGTGGCTTCTTCCATGAACAAAATCCTCGCCTCTGACAATGCGCATTGCCACGCAGTTCAAAAATGATCCAAATATTAAGCCGAATACCGCAGTGCAAACGCCGTAATAAACTAACAAACAATCCCCCTCTTGTTACATGCCCTGATACATACTGAACATAGCAAGGTAAATAGCTACAACAATAAATCCGGCGATCAAAGCTATAAATACAAGCAGTGCAGGCTCAAGCATCGAAATGGCACTTTTTACTGCCTGCTCAAGTTCATTGTCGTAATACTCTGCGATAACATCCATGGTATGCTTCATTTCACCGGTCTCTTCTCCGACACCGACCATGTCTGTGAGAATATCAGGCATAATCTCCGTCTCCCTCATGGAATCTACGACAGTTCTGCCCTCCTCAATTCTACTTACCATTTCACCAACTTTTAATTTATACAGATCATTGGTCATAACCTTGGAGGTTATGGATATCGCCTTTGTCATGGGAAGTCCCGAGCCTATCATTGTAGCCATTGTATTGGCAAACAGGCTTGCTGCATTCAGCTCTGCGATATTACCGAATATAGGCATTTTCAGCTGAAGCTTTGCAATATTCATTGAACCGCCGGGAGTCTTCTTGTATGCAAGAAAAAGAACCACCAGCGCTGCAATTATCGCAATTATTATCAGAATGTTATCTCTGAAGAAATTTGAAGTCCCGATAAGTATTCTTGTAGGTAACGGAAGCTCTGCCCCAAGATCATCAAATATCGCTGTGAACGTCGGAACAACTTTTACCATAAGTACGATAACAACAACTATTGCCACGCAAAGAACAAACAGCGGATATGACATTGCACTTTTTACTTTAGCTCCCATCTTGGTCTGCTTATCAAAGTGACGGAAGATAGAATCAAATGATCCTGCAAGGTCTCCGGCTTCCTCACCTGCCCTTAGAGTTTCACAGAAAGTAGGTGGAAGAATGCTTCCGCCATGATCCTCAAATGCCGCTGAAAGCGAACGGCCTGCCTCCACATCTTCCTTAACCTGTTTAAGAACCTTGTTAAGGTACTTGTCCGTGGTCTTGTCGCCGATAAGCTTGACTGCCCTGGCAATCGGTATTCCTGCGGAGAGAATCGTCGAAAACTGGCTGCACATAAGCGTAAATGCTTTTGCATCAAGTCTCGCACCCCCTATATCCACATTCAGGAATCCGGGCATCTGTATGCTATTGTTCCTTAGCTCCTTAACCGAAAGAATGACATTATACTGCTGGCGTATCTTGGCGGTTGCTTCAATCTGGTCGATAGCTTCCACCATACCGCTCACTTTCTCCCCACTTCCGGAAAGTGCCGTGTATTTATAGCTGTTCATAAGTCCCCCTGTTAATTAGGTCTCTGTAATATGTGTTAATTCATATTTCTGGAAACAAAGTCCTTGTTAACTGCATAATGAAGAGCATTTTCTCTGGTGATAAGTCCCTTTCGAACAAGCATGATGATTGCCTGATCCATTGTCTGACCACCGATCTCCGCACTTGTTGCCACAGCATTTGCTATCTGCGGAGTATTGCCTGTTCTGATAAGGTTACGTATTGCATCGGTTACAATCATATATTCTGCAGCCAGTGCTCTTCCGCCGTCCTTCTTCTGAATAAGCTGCTGAGTAAGTACAGCCTGAAGAACCATGGAAAGCTGAAGTCTTATCTGCTGCTGAGCTGCCTCAGGGAATACCTGAACCATACGGTCTATGGAATCGGCAGCGCTTCCTGTATGCAGTGTTCCGAATACCAGATGTCCTGTTTCAGCAGCTGTGATAGCTGTTTCAATAGTGTCTCTGTCTCGCATCTCACCAATAAGGATAACGTTGGGATCCTCACGAAGGGATGCTCTTAATCCGTTTGCAAAACTCTGAGTATCTTTTCCTACTTCACGCTGATTGATAGCGCACTTGTCAGGTGTGTACATATACTCAACCGGGTCTTCCAGAGTCACTATATGGCGTTTGTAATTGTGATTGATGTTATCAAGGATGGCAGCCAGTGTCGTTGATTTACCGGAACCTGTTTCACCGGTTACAAGAACTATACCCTTGTGAAGCTTGGGAAGATCCATAACTGCCATGGGAAGTCCCAGTGTCTCAAGCTCGGGAATACGCTCTGCCAGAATACGAAGTGCCAGACTCGGTACTCCCTGCTGCTTGAACAGATGAATACGGCAACGGTTTCCTGCAAAGGTGTCAGCGGCATCAAGCTCACCAACTGTCATGAGCTCATTAAAAGCTTCATCAGTCTTTGCAAGTTCCTTTGCAATTGAGAGGCAATCCTCTTTGGTTGCCACAGTATCTTCCATATTTTCCAGGTCACCGCTTCTTCTGTATTTCGGCGGAAGGCCGCAGATAATGTGAATGTCAGATGCTCCGTCTGCTTTTGCTTTGATTACCAGCTGCTCAATATTCATCATGGCATTACCCCCTCATCAGTCAGCTTCGTTTGTGATTCTCATTACCTCATAAGTTGTGGTGATTCCCTCAAGAACCAGCCTTGCTCCGGCCTCCTTAAGAGAAACAAAGTTATTTTCAGGCTTTCTAAGCTCTTCTTCAATCGCTTTTCTTCCGGCCTTTTTATATATCAGCTCCCTGATCTCGGGAGTGATCATCATAATTTCAAATACTGCGATTCTTCCGGAATAACCGGTATTAAAGCAGTGCTGACAGCCTTTTCCGAATTTGAATTTTGTTCCGGGCTGAATCTTGATTCCCAGTTTCTGAACCTCATCCTCCTGTGGCTCATATTCATCAGCACAGTACGGGCAGACTCTTCTTACAAGTCTCTGTGAAATTACACCTCGCAGTGTTGCCGATACCAGATACGGTTCAACGCCGATATCCTCTAGTCTGTCGATTGCACCCACAGCGTCATTGGTATGGATTGTACTCATAACCAGACGTCCTGTAAGAGCCGCTCTCATACATATCTCTGCAGTCTCGCCGTCACGAATCTCACCAACTGATACAATATCCGGATCCTGACGAAGAATAGCTCTTAAGCCATTTGCAAAAGTCATGTTTGTCTTGGTATTTATCTGAACCTGATTCAGACCATCAAGGTTATACTCGATAGGGTCTTCAAGAGTAACCAGGTTTACATCCCTTGTATTCAGCTCATTAAGCATTGCGTACATGGTTGTTGTCTTACCTGAACCGGTAGGTCCCACCAGAAGCATGACGCCGTTCTTGTAGTGAATGAGCTTTTCATATTTTTCCATGTCATCAGGTCGAAGTCCCAACATCTCTTTGTCTATTTCCGTGTTGGACTTATCCAGCAAACGACATACGATTTTCTCGCCCCATGCAATGGGCAGAGTAGATACACGCATATCGATGCTCTTATTAAGGACACTTACTGCAAATCGTCCATCCTGAGGAATTCGCTTTTCAGCCACATCCATACCTGACATGGTCTTAATCCTTGCAAGCACTGCCGCAGTGACATCCTTCGGTACCTTCAGAATATCTCTCATTACACCGTCAATACGCATACGGACATCCATTTCATGCTCTCTGGGCTCAAAATGGATATCAGATGCCCTTTCCTGGACAGCTCTTTCAATTATTGAGTTAACAAGTCTGATTGTGGGCGCAGAATCCCCATCGCCGCTAATGGCGTTAGAAGAAATTACGAAGTCAAAATTACTAAGGCTGGGCTCTGAACTCTCTGTTTCAGCTCCACCCTGCTCTTTTTTATAATCTGCGATTGCCTGATTGGCATTTTCATTGCCATAGAGTGTATTTATCGCGCGCTCGACTGAGGAGTTTGTTGCAATAAGAGGAACGACCTTCAGATTGGTCACCTTCCTCACTTCATCAAGTGCATAGAAATTAAGCGGATCATCCATTGCCACATACAGAGTGTCTCCCTGTTTCTGAACCGGAACCAGGTGATTCTGCCGGGCAGTATTTCTCCGTACAAGTTGTGTCATCTCCTGAGGTATATTCATCCGGGTAAGATCGACATAATCCACCTCCAGCTGAACTGCCAGCGTTTTCGCTATATCTTCAGGAGTAACTATCTTATTGTTTATGAGAACTTCTCCAAGCTTCTCATGAGTCTGCTTCTGCATATCCAGAGCAAACTTCAATTCATTATCAGTAATCAGACCTCGCTCTATAAGCAGGTCACCGATTCTCTTCTTAGGCATATTCTCCCCCTCTGCCGTCTGATAATTTTGTATATGTCATTAATTTGAAATGCCGTGAACCCACTGATCAATATCGTGGATTCACAGTCATTCTAAGGTTTTATCCATTCCGAGGTGATTTTGCCATCGCTACTGACTCTGACAATTATGTACATACCCCGATGTTCCTCAGAAGTTCCATAGGGTTTTACAGTTTTAACTGCAGTTGCCTCGTCAACAAATGTTTTTGCTTCCGTATCATAAACTGCCGTAAAACCTTTGTAATCATTTAAGTAATGTATTTGCGCTTCCTTTTCTGCAGCTGAAATATAATACTCATCAGTATCATTTGCCTTATCATTAACCATGCCGAATATCCTGGGCAACACAATGATCGCGATAAGAACAAAAGCTACAAGCGCCATTATTGTTACTATACGTGAAACGCCTTTTTCAGAATTAAAGGTTTTCATAACCATATCGTTATTCCAGATCGGTGCTTATTGAAAATGTAGCCGGTGAATTTGAAGCTCCGTCAAGTGTTACTGTAACAGTACCTGCAGATACGCTGACAGATGCCTCTCCGAGATCAGCTCCCTGAATAGCTGCACTTGCTCCGGATAGTGTAGCTGTATCTCCATTGCTTAAGCAGTCTGCGATATATTCCGCATATGCAGATCTGGCATTAGCTGTAGCAGTTGCAAGCTTGGCATTGTTAAGCTGTGTAGTAAATACAGGAATGGCAACAGCAACCAGAACAGCAATAATAGCCACAACTATCAGCAATTCGGCAAGGGTAAATCCCTTATCCTCATTCATCTTTTTCATTAGTCTCTTCATTGATGTCTCTCCCTCCGTATAAACTTTGTGCATTCTACCATAAAAAAGAATACTATAAGATACTATAATTTTATATCTCATAGCATTCTAATTCAAGGGATTTTATAGGTTTTTAATTTTCAAGATTTTATCAAGAAGCCTGTCAGCTGCAGATGCTTTTGACATAAGCGGAAGTTCGGTTTCCTCATCATGTGTTATAAGAGTAAGCACATTTGTTGATGTCCCAAAGCCAGCCCCTTCGGTAGTAAGAGAATTTGCCGCAATAATATCAAGATTTTTCTTATCAAGCTTTTTTCTTGAATTCTCAAGCAGATCCTTTGTTTCCATGGAAAATCCGCAAAGAATCTGACCATGCTTTTTGTGGCTTCCAAGAAATGCCAGAATATCATCAGTGCGCTCAAGTTCAAGATTGAGATCATCCCCGCCTGCGGATTTCTTTATTTTATCTGCTGCCTGTCTGGCAGGGCGATAGTCTGCCACCGCTGCTGCCTTTATTATAATGTCCTGGCTGTCACTTCTTGAAGTAACAGCATCAAACATCTCTTTTGCAGTATTTATCCTTACCACATCCACATGAACAGGATCAGTTAATTCAACAGGTCCCGAAACGAGTGTGACTTTTGCTCCTCTTGCAGCAGCTGCTTTTGCCACCTCATACCCCATTTTTCCTGTGGAATGATTCGTTATAAAGCGGACAGGATCAATCGCCTCTCTGGTGGGGCCCGCTGTTACAAGAACATTCATACCTTCCATATCATGTTCATGGCGAAGAGCGTGTATGCACTCCTCAAGCAGATATTCGGGTTCAGGCATTCTGCCTTTTCCTTCTGTTCCGCAAGCCAGATGCCCGCTTGCAGGTTCCACTATCTGCCAGCCATAAGATACCAGCTTTTTAATATTATCCTGAGTTACAGGATTGTCATACATACCCGTGTTCATTGCAGGCACGCATATCTTAGGGCAGCCACAGGCAAGAACAGTTGTGGTCACCATATCATCCGCAAGACCATGTGCAAATTTTGCAATAAGATTTGCAGTTGCAGGAGCAGCTATTACCAGATCCGCCATTGTGGCAAGAGCAATATGCTCCACGTTATGTATGTAATTTCTGTCAAATGTATCTACGCTCGTTCTGTTTCCGGTAAGTGAGTCAAATACCACGGGAGCTATCAGCTTTGTAGCATTCTCAGTCATAAGGACGTGAACATCCGCATGCTGTTTTGCCAGTGCAGAAGCAAGTGATGCTGATTTATAGGCCGCTATTCCGCCTGAGATACATAATAGTATGTGTTTACCTGTAAGCATATTGAAAGTCCTCCGAATTAGGCAAACAGCGTTTCGCTGCCTGATGTGTGGTTAAGTTCATAAATATATTCCATTCCCTTGTGTATGAGGTATGGATCCCAGACTGCCCTGCTGTTTTTAAGATGCGGAAAAACATAAGGCGCATTACCACCTGTAATAACAACATTAAGCCCGCCCGCCTTGCAGCCAAGATTTTCTGAAACTCTTTCAATCATGCCATCTATCATTGATGCACAGCCTATCATCGCTCCGATTTCCATACACTCTTTTACATCAGAGCCTATCACTGACCCTTCGGGAATATTGCCGGCTTTGTATTTTGGAAGTCTTGCGCATCTGTCACCGAGAGCGTCCAGCGACAACTGTACTCCCGGGGAAATAGCTCCTCCCACAAAGTTGTTATCCGCATCAACAACAGATAACGTGGATGCGGTGCCAAGATCATAGATCATGACCGGTGTGCCATAGTGCCTTGCAGCCGCTGCAGCGCAGACCATCCTGTCTATCCCCAGACAGTTTTTATCATATTTTTCAAGATCAAGGCCGGTATCGTCAGATATACTCACGATATGAGGACTTGTTCCTGTAACATTCCTTATCGCTTCAGAAAGGGGCATATTAGCATCAGGCACAACCGATGAAATGACAGTACCCGAAATATCCATGCGCGTAATTTTTCTTTTACCCAATATGGATTTAACAGAAGGAAGATATCCCTCTTTTTCCAGATAAAAAGATGTTGAAATAAAATCTATGAAATGTACTTTCCTGCCTTCGTTAGTAAGCCCGCAAACGGCAACCGAAGTGTTTCCTACATCAAATGTAAGTATCATAAAGGTTTTCTCCTTGCTATCATTCTGGGTGACCCAGATACAATGCAGGGATATTTTTACACGTATATAAAGAAAATGCAAGGGAATTTTGTCCCTTGCATTATTTTTCAACCTTTCACTGCTCCGCCGATTGTCATGGCATTTTCAACCTGTTCTGAGAAAAGCGTATAAACTATGATTGCCGGGAAGCTGGCGATAACCATTGTTGCGCCCATGCCGCCCCAGTCTGTTGTAAACTCACCCTGGAAGAACAATACTCCGAGAGGAAGTGTCTTGAGCTCTGCTATACTTCCCACAACTACGTTTGCAAGAATGAACTCATTCCATGCATTCAGGAAAATGTAGATAACAAGCGTGATAGTAGCGGGTCTTACCAGAGGCTCAATTATCAGGAAAAATGTCTGGAAAATATTTGCCCCGTCCATGCAGGCTGCTTCTTCCAGCTCCATGGGAATTCCCTTGAAGAATCCGTAGTAAACCATGCAGGCAAATGCGAGATTTATTGCCACATAAGGGAATATCAATGACCATCTGGTTCCCATCATGTTAAAATTCTGAACAACTTTAACAACAGGTATCATGATCGCCTGTACCGGAATGAACATTCCAAGGCCAAGGAAAAGTCGTGTGAATGTTTTTCCCTTCCAGATCATTCTGCTTGTTGCATAGGAAAAAAGAAGTGCTGCAACAATTGTTATCACAACCGTTCCAATTGAAACGATAAGTGAATTCATGAAATACAGCGGCACATCATATTTTGTCCATGCTGTAATGTAGTTCTCATAATGTAAAGGCCAGGGAAATCCAAAAGGGTTGGTAACAAAGATTTCCTGGTTGTTTTTGAATGAGTAAAATAGCATCCAGATCAGCGGATAGAGAGAAAAAGCCGCATAAATCCAGCAAAATGCCACAAAGATATAATGAAGTGCACCCTTTGATCCACCTTCAACGGATCCAGCTTTTACACTTTTAACAGCTGCATTAGCCATTTCTCTTCCTCCTTGATTTTTCTTCCTCTTTTCCTTCATTTTTGTCTCTGAAAATGAAGTTGATAAGAAGCATAACCATCATGCATTCAAGAACCATTACGGTTGCAGCCGCAAGACCATAGCCGTAGTCAGACTTCTTGAACGCTGCATTGTACATGATATATGTAAGTGTGAATGTAGACTTGTTGGGACCGCCTCCTGTCAAAATGTTCATCTCAGTGAAGGCCTTTATACCACCTGTAAGAGAGATGATAAGACAGAACTTGTATGTTTCTGCAAGAAGCGGAATTGTTATCTTGGCGTGGGCCTTGACGTTAGAACATCCGTCAATTCTTGCCGCCTCATAGTAGTCACTCGGAATGGATTTGATTCCGGCAACAATAAGCGCGAACTGATATCCCATCCACTGCCATGCATTTACAAATGCAATAACATAAATTGCTTTATAACGGTCACCAAGCCAGTTCTGTTTAAAATCTGAACCTGTTGTTTCAAAGAACTTGTTTAAAAGTCCGTTACCGTCAAGGATTGATCCCCACAACTGGCAAACAACTGTTACTGATAAGATTACGGGTATGAAATATGCAACTCGCAGGAATTTTCTGCCCTTCATCTTTTTATCTGAAATGGTAATTGCGAAGATTGTCGCAAAAAACATCTGATAGACTGTGATAATGATCGCAAAGATAAGCTGATTGCGATTGGCTGTGACAAATACTTTGTCTCCAAATAACTTGATATAGTTTTTAAGTCCGGTAATATGCTTCTTTAAGCTGCTCAACTGCATAGTCATAAGGAACCTTTGTATCATCATCTGCATACTGTGTGTAGATCGAAAGTGTAACCTTATCTCCGGAAGCTGCTGAATCTGTTGTTTCCTCTGTGGATTCCTCAGTTGTTGCTTCTGCTGTTTCTTCTGTCTTCTCCTCAGCTGCTGCCTCAGATGTTTCCTCTGTTGAAGCTGCTGTGTCATTTGAAGTTGTTGTCTCTGTTGTGCCATTGCTTCCGCAACCTGCAAGAATTCCTGCAACCATTGTGAAGCTTAACACTGTACTCAAAATTTTCTTTTTCATAATGTAACCTTCCCTTTCTTACTGATACCGGACTCCCTATGTGCACCGGCACGTGGTGTTTTCTTTGTTACGTGATTATTATCCGAAAATCTGAGCATAAAAAAAATGAGGAATCCGAAACTATTTTTGTAAATTTCGGTTTTCTCATTTTTTATTTTTTCAATTATTGCATATTCTTCTACATGTTCAGGTGCAAAACATTCGTAGCAATTGTGAAGTATGCAAGAAGCGATACTGCATCAACGATTGTAGTGATCATAGGTGATGCCATAACCGCAGGGTCAAATCCCAACTTATCGGCACACATAGGAAGAAGACATCCTATACTCTTAGCTATGATAACAACAAGCAGAAGAGTCATACATACTACAGCCGCTACTGAAATCTGAAGTCCATCCAGCAAAAGAAGCTTCACAAAGTTCGCAACGGAAAGTGTAAATCCGCACAGAACAGCAACTCTCACTTCCTTCCACCATACCTTGAATATATCAGAGAACTCTATTTCATCCAGTGAAATACCACGGATGATGGAAACACTTGCCTGGGAGCCGGCATTACCTCCGGTATCCATCAGCATAGGAATATATGCAGTGAGGACCACATAAGCTGACAGCGCCTTCTCGAATTTCGTTATTATAGCTCCTGTAAATGTGGCACTTATCATCAAAAACAGAAGCCAGGGCATTCTGTTTTTATATGTATCAAAAATACCGATTCTGGAATATGGTTTATCGGAAGGAATGATAGCTGCCATCTTCTCGATATCCTCGGTAGCCTCTTCTTCGATGATATCTACTACGTCATCGATGGTGATGATACCGATCATTCGGTTCTCGTTATCAACAACAGGCATGGCCGTGAAGTCGTACTTCTGGAACATATGAGCCGTTTCTTCCTGGTCGGTCATGGTATTGATGCTAATGACGTTGGTATTCATTATGTCACCGATTTTTTCATTAGCTTCCTTGATAAGAAGATATCTGAGAGCTACGGTACCAACCAGAATACGCTGATTAGTAACAACATAGCAGATGTTAACTGTCTCGGAATCAAGACCGATCTTCTTAATACGCTCTATAGCCTGTCCAACGGTCATGTACTCCTTGAGGTCCACATACTCCACTGTCATCAGGGAACCGGCGGAATCCTCCGGATAGCGCAGAAGATGATTGATATCCGCACGGGTATCAGGGCTTGCGTTCGCAAGAATCTTCTTAACAATATTTGCAGGCATCTCCTCCAAAAGGTCCGTAGCATCATCGGCCATCAGATTATCTATGATATTGCCTGCTTCTTTATCAGATAGTGATTGAATAATATATTGCTGATCCTCAATTTCAAGGTTAGCAAAGACGTCCGCAGCTATGTCTTTAGGCAAAATGCGGAACATTTTTAATGAATCCTCGTTCTCCATGTCATCCATGATGGCAGCGATATCAGCAGTATTCATATCCTGAAGCGTCTGACGAAGCTTGGTGTACTGCTTATTCTCAAGGAGTTCGCGGATTTCATCCATGACTGTATTTTCTTCCATGGTAATCTCCTTTCAATGTGGTTTTAGATATCCTGCTACTTCGAGGAACAGGGTTGTCGAGAGATTCGTGTTTATCCTGCTTCATAAAACCACCACCTTTCATCAGAGATTTCCCGGTAAGAAATTCCTACCAAAATAGAATGTCAAAGCTTTTAGAAAACTCATAGACACCCTAAAGTTTAGCACACTTTTTCCACTATTGGCACACCTTTTTGTTATTTAATTTCAAAACTTTTGCACCCAATTATATTCCTATTGTATTTTCAGTAACCCCTACCACTTTCGCCCTATACAAACTATTGTATTTCCAATAACCCCTACTACTTTCGGTCGCCACAAACTATCGTATGGCAAGACCTCTCAGCAGACTTAGACAAAGAAAGACTCTATATATTCATGAAACGGTCTTAAAAAACGTCGGTTCTTAGGTGTTGTTTTTTAACACCTTAGAACCGCTACGTTTTTCACGAAACGAAAGTGTCCGTTGAATGAATTATATAGAGTCTTGATTGTTTAAGACTGCGAGAGGTCGGTTATTACATAGCCTCGTGGCAGGTTCTGCTGATTACGTCGAGCTGCTGTTCGCGAGTGAGGTCGATGAACTTAACTGCGTAACCTGATACACGGATTGTGAAGTTAGCATACTCAGGCTTCTCAGGATGCTCCATAGCGTCCTTAAGCTTCTCAACACCAAATACGTTAACGTTGAGGTGGTGTGCTCCCTGATCAAAATATCCGTCCATAACATTTACAAGCTTCTCTGAACGCTCCTCGTCGTCATGACCAAGTGCGCCGGGGTTGATGGTCTGTGTATTTGAAATACCATCAAGAGCATACTCGTAAGGAAGCTTGGCAACTGAGTTAAGTGATGCAAGAAGTCCTGACTGCTCTGCGCCATAAGACGGGTTTGCACCGGGTGCAAAAGGAGCAAATGCAGGTCTGCCATCCGGAAGAGCACCTGTAGCCTTACCATAAACAACGTTAGATGTAATTGTAAGGATAGATGTTGTAGGCTCTGAATTTCTGTAAGTGTGGTTCTTCTTAACCTTCTTGAGGAAAGTCTTAAGAAGCCATACAGCAATCTCGTCTGCTCTCTCATCATCATTACCATACTTAGGGAAGTCACCCTCTACCTGGTAATCAACAACAAGACCGGACTCATCACGAACTGTCTTAACCTTAGCGTACTTAATCGCGCAAAGTGAATCAACTACGTGTGAGAAGCCTGCGATACCTGTAGCGAATGTACGGCGTACATCTGTATCGATAAGAGCCATCTCAGCAGCTTCATAGTAGTATTTGTCATGCATGTACTGGATAAGGTTCAGGATATTTACATAAAGGCTTGCAAGCCAATCCATCATCTTGTCGTACTTCTTCATAACTTCATCAAAGTCAAGATACTCAGATGTGATAGGTGCATATTCAGGACCTACCTGCATGTGGTTACCCTGCTTGTCAAGGAACTTCTCATCCTTACCACCATTGATAGCGTAAAGGAGGCACTTTGCAAGGTTAGCTCTTGCGCCGAAGAACTGCATTTCCTTACCTGTCTGTGTAGCTGATACGCAGCAGCAGATGCTGTAATCATCACCCCATACAGGACGCATAACATCATCATTCTCGTACTGAATAGAAGATGTTGTAACTGAAATCTTAGCAGCATACTTCTTGAAGTTTTTAGGAAGCTTTGAAGTGTAAAGTACTGTAAGGTTAGGCTCAGGGCTGGGTCCCATGTTCTCAAGAGTGTGCAGGAATCTGTAGTCATTCTTGGTAACCATGTGACGACCATCCATACCAAATCCGCCGACCTCAAGTGTAGCCCAAACGGGATCACCGGAGAAGAGCTGATTGTAGCTGGGGATACGGGCAAACTTAACCATTCTGCATTTCATAACGAGATGGTCAATAAGCTCCTGTGCCTCTGTCTCTGTAAGAGTACCTTCCTTAAGGTCTCTTTCAATATAAATATCAAGGAATGTTGAAACACGTCCAACAGACATTGCAGCACCGTTCTGAGTCTTGATAGCTGCAAGATATCCGAAGTAAAGCCACTGAACAGCCTCTTTAGCGTTTGTTGCAGGCTGTGAAATATCATAGCCATAAACTAAAGCCATCTCCTTCATTCCACGAAGGGCTCTGATCTGCTCAGCAATCTCCTCACGCTGACGGATGATATCATCAGTCATAACACCGCAACCGCAAAGAGAGAAGTCTTCCTTCTTTTCCTCAATAAGGAAATCAATACCGTAAAGAGCAACTCTACGATAATCGCCTACGATACGGCCACGTCCGTATGTATCCGGAAGTCCTGTAACGATGTGGCTGTGACGTGCTGCCATCATCTCAGGTGTATATGCATCGAAAACAGCCTGGTTATGCGTCTTGTGGTACTCAGTGAAAATCTTGTGATACTTCTCATTTACCTTAAAGCCGTAGGTCTCTGCAGCCTGCTCAGCCATCTTGATACCGCCAAAAGGCATGAATGCGCGCTTAAGGGGCTTGTCAGTCTGAAGACCAACTACCTTCTCAAGATCCTTCATAGAATCGTCGATATAACCGGGGCCATAAGCTGTAAGACCTGATACGATCTCAGTCTCACACTCAAGAACACCGCCGTTCTCACGCTCCTTCTTCTGAAGCTCCTGAAGTTTTCCCCAAAGCTTGTCTGTTGCATCAGTAGCATCAGCAAGGAAACTCTCATCCCCATCATAGGGCTGATAGTTATTCTGAATGAAGTCTCTTACGTTAACTTCATCTGTCCACTTGTTACCTTTGAAGCCTCTCCATTGTTCTCTCATAATTTGTTTCTCCTCTGCAAATTGCCAATTTACTTTTATCTGATATGGATATAATTTATTATAGACACAATATCTTGTGGTTTTCAACAATTTCAATACAAGATATGTACTTATATTATTTCAATCCGAATGGTATTCTTACATATATCAGATTTATTTGCAACCACAAATGCGAAGAAAATGCCCTTTATGAGATTTTTTGTCAATTTTTTAACTATTTCATCATTTTTTCATCACCTATTATGAAACATGTACAAAACGCTATTTTCGTCTGCTGATTTTGAGAATTTCATGCAGGATTTTCTCGGTGATCTCCATATCCTTTTCGCATTCCTTGCCTATTTCTATGCTGGTCTGTGCCGATGCAGCAACCTGCTCAGACGTTGCCGACAGATTGCTGATGGCATCCATAACCTTGGTATTGGCATCCACACAGGAATCTACATTATCGGCTATCTTATTGGCTCTTACATTAAGGCCGCTGACTTTTTCCATTATCACTTCAAATTTCTCACCTGTCTCGGCAATGAGCTCACTCTGCTGACTGGCTGAATCAACGCACAACTGCATATTGTCAGAAGCTTTGTTTACTTTCTCTATCAGGTCATCAATTGTAGAAGATATCTCCTCTGCCGATTCCTTGGTATGCTCTGACAGCGCTCTTATCTCATCAGCAACAACGGCGAATCCTTTTCCGGCTTCGCCAGCTCTTGCTGCCTCTATTGAAGCATTCAAAGCAAGAAGGTTTGTCTGTCCGGATATAGAAAGTATAGTCGCAACAATATCCTTAACTGTACCTGCAGACTGCTGAAGTGTTGATGTCATCTTCGCAGTATCCGCATTTATCTCAGATGCTTCTGCGGATTTTGCCTGCAGATCCTTGACCAGTGCATTACCTTCATTGACATTGCCTGATACTTCATCGGTATTAGCGCGCATCGCTCTTGCCTGATGAGCAATATCCTCAAGCGCTCCGGTAATATTGGAATTCATTTCTGTCTGCGTCTGAATTGCTTCTGCAGTCAGGGTTACGGATTGAGAAATCTGCTCTGCAGACTCAGCGCTTGAAACAACCTTATCAGCAAGTGCCTCCATTGCCTGATTTGCATCCTCAAGCTTGGCAGCAATCTGTACACCTATCTGCTGTATTACCGCAGCATCTTCCTGCTGGCGCTTTGCCGTCGTCTCTATCTCTTCAATGGTTTCACCGTTCTGACGGCTGTTAAGCCTTACATAGAACAGAGCCATCAGTGATAACAGTATGGTAAAAACTGCATCCGTCATTACCATATTTATTCTTGCGGCAACTTCCACCGAATACATTCTGAACAAAGCAATATAAAAAAGATTGAGCGCCGAAACAAAAACTGCTATAAGAAGTGTCAGCGTGACATCAGAATAAAGAAGAACCAAAAGAAGAAGTTCAGGACCAAAAGCCCACATGTACGGAACATGGACAGATCCAATCATTACAACAAGATAGCTCAATGCCGTTCCGCCCATAATCAGGTATTTTCCACGGGTTCTCTTATTATACCTGACAAAACCGTAAACAGTGATTACCAGAGAAATCATCTGCAGCACAGCCATCCCAGCGGTATTGATAAAACCGACCCTTTCAGCCTGATACACATAAGTTGAGATGAGTTCAAACAACTGCACCACGCATGCAAATCTGAATGCAAGAAGGTTTCTTTCATAAATGTGTTTTTCATGTATATCCATATTTTGTCCCTCATATTATTGAAAACAAACTACCACATCTATATTATTTGACATCCAATACTAATAATTCAATTAAATTTCGATAAACACTTCATGTATTATAAAGAAACAGGCGTTAAAAAAGGATGCCGATCAGATCTGTTTATCCGATCAGCACCCATCTTAAATTTTCTATTACAAAATCAAATACCGCAGCCTATCCGGCTAATATCTTCCTGGCATTCTCAACTCTCTCGGGAGATGGAGCCTCCACGCCTTCAAGTTTATAGGGGATGCCAAGTTCATCCCATTTGAACTTTCCAAGCGAGTGATACGGAAGCACATCTATCTTCTGAACATTTGACAATGTATCGATGAATTCTCTGGTTTTTATCAGATACTCATCCACGTCGGTAATTCCCGGAACAAGAACGTGCCTTATCCACACAGGTTTGCCAATTTCAGATAAATAGCGAAGCATATCAAGAATATTCTCATTAGGTTTACCCGTAAGCTCTTTATGCTGCTCATTATCTATATGCTTGATATCAACGAGCAAAAGATCCGTGTCCTTCATCAATTCATTAAATGAAGAAAAGAACGGCTCCTCTCTTGCAAAAGGTTCTCCCGCAGTATCAATGCAGGTGTTTATTCCTCTCTCTTTAGCTTCATGGAATAATTCCTTTAAAAAGTCCAGCTGCAGAAGAGGCTCTCCGCCGCTTACCGTGATTCCTCCGTCTTCACCCCAGTAGCTTTTATACCGTTCTGCCTTATCAAGAAGTTCGGAGGCAGTCTTAAGGTCACTTCCCTCGGGATTCCAGGTGTCCGCATTGTGACAGTATTTACACCTTAAGTTGCATCCTTTTAAAAATATAATAAATCTGACCCCCGGTCCATCGACGGAACCGAAGGTCTCTATTGAGTGTATCTTACCGTATGTCATTATTTCTTCCAATCTTCAACCTGGCTGCTCAGCCACTCTGCAAATTTATCAACGCCCTCTCCTGTTTTTGCACAGATAGGTATGATCTCAGCTTTGGGATTGCGCATATGGATATACTCTTTGCACTTTTCAAGATCAAAATCAAAATAAGGTGCCACATCAATCTTATTGATGAGAACAACATCGCAAATGCTGAACATAAGAGGATACTTCAAAGGCTTGTCATGTCCCTCGGGAACTGACAGTATCATGGCATTCTTGGATGCACCTGTATCAAACTCTGCAGGACATACAAGATTTCCAACGTTCTCAAGGATAGCAAGCTCTACATCACCTTCAACAAGAGCATCAAGGCCCTGTCTTGTCATGTCAGCATCAAGGTGACACATTCCGCCTGTGTGAAGCTGAATAGCTTTAACACCTGTCTCGGCAATCTTTTTGGCATCAACATCAGAATCAATATCTGCTTCCATTACACCGATTTTATATTTATCCTTAAGTGCAGCAATTGTAGCCTTAAGTGTAGTTGTCTTTCCTGATCCGGGAGAAGACATGAGGTTTAAAAGAAAAATACCTTTATCCTTAAGCTCTCCTCTAAGGAGTTCTGCTCTCTCATCATTACTCTCAAAAACACTTCTTTTTAACTCAATAACTCTTGTACTCATTTTCTCTCCTTGTATAAGGTTCCTTCCCCTTCGTTATCCTTATTTCCGTCTTTATCTTTATTCTTGTCTTTCTTCTTTTTTACTTTTTCTTTGGTTTTATCCTTGATCTTTTCTTTCTCTTTTTTGATCTTGTTTTTCTTTGCCTCAGCTGCAGCGATGGCTTCCTGAATGATGTCCTCTTCCTCGGCCTTCATAATGCTGACTAATGCTGCATGATCCTCTGCGAAGGATGTATTGATCTCCTCATCCTCTTCTGCGCCCTTCTTCATTACAGGAAGTCGGTACTTTCTTTCATACAGATCAACCGCAATCTCGAATTCCTGGTTCTTCTCTTCCTTGAGATGCTCAAGATACTCGTGAGTATCAAACATACCCTCGCTGACCTCAAGGATGCACACTGCTATATTCGAGCAGTGGTCTGCGATTCGCTCAAAATCCGTTCCAAGATCTGACAGAATGAAGCCAAGATCTATTGTGCATTTTCCCTTGCGAAGTCTGCGCACATGTCTGCGCTTAACTTCCATGTTGATTCCGTCTATAACTTCTTCCAGCGGCTCTACAGATCTGGCAAGTCTGAGATCCTGATTTGCAAATGACTGGAATGAAAGATCAACTATCTCTTTTACGGCATTTGAGAATACCTTCAGCTCTTCCCTGGCCTTAGCGGAAAACTTCTCATTTTTCTCGTTCATGGTTCTTGCGGTCTGAGCAATGTTGAGAGCATGATCACTTATTCTCTCAAAATCAGTAATACAGTGAATGATTATTGATAAGATCCTTGAATCCTTCTCAGCAAGATGATGGTTGTTGATCTGCATGAGATAAGTTCCAAGCTGATCCTCATATCTGTCAACTCTCTCCTCAAGACGTCTTACATCATCAAGTGTTTCTTCATCGTATTTATCAAGAAGAAGGATTGCTTTTTCAAGACCATCCTTAGCAAAGGCTGCCATATCCATTGCAACCTGTTTACTCTGTTCCAAAGCGAAAGGCGGGTTTGAAAGGAACAAAGGATCCAGCTTGGTGATAGCCTGAGATTCTTCCGCCTCCTCTTTTTCCTTCTCATCAATCGGAATAGTTGCATATGCCATTTTAACAAGAAGTCCTGAGAATGGCAGCATAAGCGGTGTTCCCACCAGGTTGATAAGCGTATGAATCGATGCTATACCAACCATTCCGGCCTGTCTGTACATAAATGCAAAATCCACAAAAGAATGTATTGCATAGAAAATTATCATGAAGGAGCATGCTTTTATCACATTGAAATACAGATGCATAAGAGCAGCTCTCTTACCGTTTTTATTGGCACCAAGTGATGAAAGGATCGCTGTGATACAGGTACCAACCTCAGCACCAACTACGACAGGAAGTGCCACACTGTAAGTTATGTGTACCGAAGCAGACAGCGCCTGCATTACACCGATGGTTCCAGCAGAGCTCTGAATTACCATTGTAAAGAGCACACCTACCACAAAACCTATTATTGGATTACTGAATGTCATCAGTATCTCCTGAAATCCCTTGTTGTCTTCAAGAGGAGATACCGCATCAGACATCATGCTCATACCAAACATCAGCACTGAAAAGCCGATAAGAATAAGTCCTATGTTGTTTTTCTTATCATTTTTGGAAAACATGTAAAGAACAATACCGATGATTGCCAAAAATGGTGTAAACGATGTGGGTTTTAACAGATTGATAAGAAAATTGTCACTGCTTATCGCATTTAATGAAAGGAGCCATGCCGTAAACGTGGTACCAAGATTGGCGCCGAGGATAACATTGACTGCTTCCTTAAGTGACATAATGCCTGAATTAACAAGACCGACAACCATTACGGTTGATGCAGATGATGACTGCACCAGGGCAGTAACACCAACTCCGAACAGATATGCAATGATAGGATGCTTGGTCACGGTGCTAAGTACCGCTTCCAGTTTTCCTCCGGCAGTCTTGGTAAGACCACCACTCATTACGTTCATACCATACAAAAACAAGGCCAATCCACCGGTCAGCCCTGCTATAAGCGAAAATAAATCTCTTGAATTCATCCATACCTCCTACTTCAACTACCTTTAGGTACTACGTATTTTTCACCCTCTTAACTTACTATATATCGTAACCGATATTTTTTCTCTTGGCAAGTTCTGGTAATTTTCGCTTTGCAAAACCATAGATGTATTATATTCTCGCATATTACACAGCATAGTACTTGATTCTGCCGTGACCCCAAACTATTATCTCAAAACTGCAGGGATAGTTTTACATAACTGCCATACTGGGCTTTGTCACTGGGAACACGGGCGCCGTCGTGGTACTCGGAGCCATAGATATTTTCCTCAATATCCACGGTTTCTGTCCGAACAAATCCCAGCTTCTCGCAAAGATGGATGGAAACATGATTTTCCGCTTTAACAAAGGTGATCACCCTGGGGAACTGAAGGATAGTTCTTCCATATTCAAGGATTGCTTTGCAGACTTCGTAGGCATAGCCCTGTCTTTGATAAGCAGTCCCAATAAGAAATCCAAGTTCAATATCGTCAAAACCGTTTCTGACGCTATATCCCGCTCTTCCTATGACTTCGCCTGTTTCCTTAAGCACAACTGTCCAGGTTCCAAATCCTAGAAGCCCGTATACTTTTTCTATATAATCTCTGGTGTATCGCTTCTCATCCTCGGGATTCTCAAAAAGTCCTTCCATATACCTTGTCATCTCGGGATCTGCGTACAACTCATAGAATATATCAACATCCTCAATCGTGGTTTCCCTGATAAGACATCTCTCTGTCTCCAGAATTTCCCAGGGAAGATGGGCATATCGCTGATATGCCTTCATATATGAATCAAGATCAACTTCTTCTATTTCAGAAAAGACATATTTAAGTCCGGAAAAAGATTCGCTGACATTGCCGGCATGCTTTATTCCAACAACGTAGGCCCCGCTATAAACAAGGCACTCAGAAATCAGTTCAGAATCCGTCAAGAAAAGAATATCATTCAGATTTTCCTCTTTGCCGTTTTCCATAAGCGCAAGCAAAAGCTTTTCCCGTGTAATATCCTTCGGATCAGGATACATAATACCGGTCTTAATGCCTTCACCATTAAGATAATCCGCCGCCTCTCTGACTTTATCGGCAAAATCCGTATCTATTTGATTTCCTATACAAAAATAGATTTCCTTAAGCACTCTTATGCCTTCTTTGATTATTAGTTTTATTTTTCCGGGAAATGTCCCTTAAATTTCTATACATCCCGTCTTATTCTTATTGTATAATTAATGCCGGGTTTCTTACAACGAGAAACCCAATTATTGAAAACAAATAAAAAGGAGAAAAGATGGCAGAAACAAAGAACCCGGTAGTTACAATAAAAATGAAAGGTGGGGATGTTATTAAGGCGGAGCTGTATCCGAAGATTGCCCCCAATACTGTTAATAACTTCATTTCACTTATCAACCACGACTTTTATGACGGTGTAATCTTCCACCGTGTTATCAAGGGCTTCATGCTTCAGGGTGGAGATCCCGAGGGCACAGGAATGGGCGGCCCGGGATACTCAATCAAGGGTGAGTTCTCACAGAATGGATTTAAGAATGATCTCCTTCACACAGAAGGCGTACTCTCAATGGCACGTACAGCTATTCCCGATTCAGCAGGATCACAGTTCTTCATCATGCATGAGGATGCTCCTCATCTTGATGGTGCTTACGCTGCATTTGGTAAGGTTATTGAGGGAATGGATGTTGTCAACAAGATTGCTGAAACAAAGACCGATTGGACTGATCGTCCCGTAGAAGATCAGGTTATGGAAAAAGTTACTGTTGAAACATTCGGAGTTGAATACCCCGAACCTGAAACCTGCTAAAAAAGCCCTATAAAGGGAGGATGCCAAGGAAGCTCTGCTTCCTTGGCATATTATGAAAAAGTTATTTTTAATTGGTATTGCCTTTCTTCATCTGACATCTTTAGTATACAGAAAATAAATGTCCAAGATATGATTTGAGGTAAATAGTCTTTAAACGTTTTATGAACAAAAAATGAACACGCAGCCGCTTATGGAATCATAATTTTAAGTGCTTTGTTCTCGTTTCTGATGTCCACTTTCGTGTGTGAACCACCGAATTCACCGTCTCTTGTCCAGGAAATTTCCTCATTTGATTCAAAAACAACATGCCTGGTCTTGAAGCAATACATCTGCTCAGTATTTATATCCCTGTTCAAAAATGCAGCTATAAGATTGCTCATATCTACCATATTGTCAGGAAGCTTAACCAGTGTTACCTCAAACACACCGTCATCCATTGTGACATTTTTTCCGGTAATGTCTTTAAATCCTCCCACAGACCTTGAATTGGTCACCATTCCAAAAACAAAATCATCTTCAATCACGCCTTCATCACTTGTGACCTTAAAATGATATGATCGAATCTCGGACAGCCTCTTGGCACCTTCCAGAATATATGCCATATGCCCGAGTATATTTTTAACATCCTGTCTTGTCTGATATGACACATCAGTAAAAAGTCCGAATGCAGCGATATAAACGAAAGTTTCTTCATTCATCACGCCTATGTCACAGTCATACTCCTTACCTGTTACTATACATTCAGCTGATTGACGCATGGCAGAGGGTATTCCGAGACTTACTGCGAAATCATTGGTCGATCCTGCAGGAACATAACCAATGACCGTTTTCTTTTTGGATTTCCACATGCCATTTACAACTTCATCAAGAGTTCCGTCACCACCGCTACAGGTAACAATATCAAAATCATCACTTCTCTCGGTAACAGCCCGAATGGCATCGCCTCTTTCCTGAGTGGGATGAACAACGATCTCATAATCAGCCTTTGCAAAAATATCGATTATATCAAGGAGATTACTGCGAATACGCTCCTTACCCGCCTTGGGATTATATACAAAAAGCATTTTCTTTTTAGCCATTACTGCCTCCGATTACTCTGTAACGATAGAAAACCCGTACAATCAATATTAATTGTACGGGATTTTTTTAAAATTCTCCAGTTATTACACTGAATATTCATATTTTAATTATGAAAGCTGCATCTGTCCCATAAGGAAGCTCTCCATTCCGGCAACAGCATCCTCTTCATCCTGACCATCGGCAATAACCGTAACAGCCTCACCACTGCTAAGGCTAAGTGTCATCATGCCCATGATACTCTTTGCGTTAACCTTCTTGGACTGTGCTTCGATGTGTAAAGTGCTGTCATATCTGCTGGCGAGCTGTACAAGCTCAGCAACAGGGCGCGCCTCAAGTCCACCCGGAAGCTTGATCTCGATAGATTTTGTTATCATAATTTCCTCCTGCATATAAAACAAGACCCCAAATAACCGGTCTTTTCGCTTAGCCCCTGAGCTTTTCAGCAAGCTCGCTAAGCTTCCTCAGCCTGTGATTGACCCCTGATTTACCCACCTGCGGGTCAAGATACTTCCCAAGCTCTAAAAGTGTTGCATCGGGATACTGAAGCCTGGCCTCTGCCATATCCCTTAATGTTTCCGGCAGGTTTTCAAAACCATAATGATCCCGGAGATATAAAATATCTGTCGTCTGTCTCGAAGCCGCGTTAACAGTCTTGGTAATATTTGCAGTCTCGCAATTAACCCTGCGGTTTATTGCTCCACGCATCTCCCTGACTATACGCTCATTCTCCATATTCATCAGACTGACAGGTGCTTCCATTACATTCAGAAGATCAACTATTGAAGTGCTCTCCTTGATATAAACAACGTAATACTTCTTACGCTGTATTATCCGCGCGTCAATTCCAAAGCTGTCAATTATCTGCCTGATATCCCCAGCTATAATTTTGTTAGCACAGGCAAATTCCATATGGTAGGACTTGCTTGGATCGCTTATTGATCCTATACACATAAATGTGTCTCTGAGAAAAGCTCTCTTGCAACAGCTCTTCATCACCAATCTCTGACTAACTCCCTCTTCGGGGCCTCTGATATTTCCATCGTCATCAATTGCATGAATAGCCTTGAGAACTGCCTCTGTCTCGTCCTTTCCGGACAGCACATTTCTGTACACCTTGCCACTGACTATTTTCCGTGGCATATCAACACGCACATCAGTGTCTATATTATATGCTTTTTTTAGTATTGTAAAGAACTTTCTGGATACCTTACCGGGCTCCTCCTGCAAATACACCGTGTAAACTCCGGCCTGATCACGCTCCACAAGTCCGGCATTTATGAGGATTGCAGACAGTTCTGCCAGCTGACAGTGCCTTGCCGAAGCCACCTGTTTTTCCAATTCGTTCTTAACATCACCCGAAAACGACATAATGATTACCTTGCATGCTTAAGGTCCCTGTGAAACTTCTTTACGTTAAATTCTTCGCTTTCCTTAAGCTTTTCATATATCTCATTTGCAATGGTCACGGATCTGTGCTGACCACCGGTACAGCCTATTCCCACAACCAGTTGATATTTTCCTTCGTTAATATATCCGGGGACAAGGAACTTGAGCATATCCTCAAGCTTGTCCAGAAACTGCCCGCACTCCGGAAAACTCTTAACATAATCCTGAACAGCCTTATCATTACCTGTCAGGTGTTTGAGTTCATCAATGTAAAACGGATTGGGCAAAAATCTCACGTCAAAAATAAGATCTGCATCAGACGGAATACCATGCTTAAATCCAAAAGACAAAATGGTTATCATCAGATTGTTATGCTTCTCATTAGCCACAAAAATCTTATCCATCTCAGTCTTGAATTCTCTTGTGAGAAGCTGTGATGTATCGATGATGTAATCAGCCTGGGTTCTGATCTTTGCCAGAATCTCACGCTCTTTTTTTATTCCATCCTCAATTCTGCCCTCAGGTGAAAGTGGATGAAGTCTTCTGGTCTCTTTATATCTTTTAACGAGAACCGAATCCGAACACTCAAGGAAAAGCACCTCCACCGGGATTCCATGACTTCTGATCTGCTCAATAACCCGTGGTGCATCCTCAAAGCGCTGTCCTGCCCTGACATCAAGTCCTATTGCGACCTTTGTGATTTCGCTGTCAGGCACAGAAATAAGTTCTACAAACTTTTCAAAAAGGCTAGGCGGAAGATTATCAACGCAATAAAAGCCCGAATCCTCCAACGTATGTATGGCAGTGGATTTTCCACCTCCACTCATTCCGGTAACAACTACAATTCTCATTCTTAGAATTCTCCCAGTCTGATGACCTCCGGACAAAGTTCAACTCCGGAATTTTCAAGTACCTTTTTCTGTACATCCTTAATAAGCATGTCCACGTCAGAAGCCGTGGCATCCTTCTTATTTATTATAAATCCGCAATGCTTTGTGGAAACTTCAGCTCCACCGACTGAATAGCCGGCAAGTCCGGCATCCTGTATGAGCTTTCCCGCAAAATATCCCTCAGGTCTCTTAAACGTCGAACCTGCACTGGGAAACTCAAGGGGCTGCTTTTCTCTTCTTCTGGACATCAGGTCGCTCATAGTATTCTCTATAACCTTCCTGTCCCCTTTTTTCAGCTCAATCTCAGCTCCCAGAAGTACACACTTCCTACCCTTGAAAGCACTTGTTCTGTAGCCAAAATCCGCTTCATCACAGGTGTACTCCCTGATGTTTCCATCCTCTTCCATTGCGATTACTTTCTTTACAACCTGCTTCATCTCACCGCCGTAGGCACCTGCATTCATAATGAGTGCACCGCCTATGGTTCCCGGAATACCATGAGCAAATTCAAAACCAGTAAGGCTGTTGTCCTTTGCAAGATTGGCAACAGAAACATTCATTGCTGCTGCTCCCGCAAATACTGTTGTCTCATCTATTAGTGAAACCTTCTCAAACTCACCGGCAAGAGAAAGGACAACACCCCTGTATCCTTTGTCAGAAACAAGAAGATTGCTGCCGTTTCCGACCACATAGAAGTCCCTGAAAAACTTAGCCTTCTCATCATTAAAAAGTTTAAGTATCCGACTGAGCTCATCTTTGGAATCTACCCTTACAAAATAATCGGCAGGCCCACCACATCTAAACGTGGTGTGCCTGCTCATGGATTCGTTTTTTATTATGTTTTTCTCCGATACGATGTCGGATAGTCTGTCATAAATATCAATCATATCCGTATTACAAATCCCGTTATGAAACAGAATCAAGAACTAACTTGGCTGCTCCGAAAATACCTGCATCATTTCCAAGCTTTGCAAGAGCAAACTTAGTTCTCTTTGCTCCGTGGAAAACATATTTCTCAAAAGAACTTCTTACAAGATCAAAGAGAATATCTCCTGCCTTTGATACACCACCACCGAATACGATGATTTCAGGATTGATGGTTGATGCGATCATGGCAAGTCCTTTACCAAGGTAATCACCATACTGAGTAAGTGCCTCGTTTGCAAGCTTATCGCCGTTCTTAGCCGCATCAAATATATCCTTGCATACGAAATCCTTGCCGCGAAGAACGCTGTCCTCATCGCTGCTCTCAAGAACTCTGTTCATAAGAAGAACCGCGCCTGTTGCACTGGCATACTGCTCAAGGCAGCCGTGATTGCCGCATCCGCACTGAAGAGGCTCGTCATCAACTATATGAATATGACCGATCTCACCGCCGGCACCTGTTGCGCCGTTGAAGATCTTGCCATTGTGAATGATTCCGCCACCAACACCGGTTCCAAGAGTAACCATAAGCATGTCTTTGTAGCCCTGGCCACCGCCCATCCAATATTCACCAAGAGCAGCAACGTTAGCATCATTACCACACTTTACAGGCATCTTAACAAGGTCATGAAGTTCGTCCTTCATATTGAACTCATTCCATCCAAGGTTAACTGCTCTGAAAATTGTTCCGTTCTCTGCGAAGGGTCCGGGAGCACCTACGCCTACACCTACCACCTGAGAATCCTTGATGCCTCTGTCTTCCATCTTCTTTCTGATGGATTCTGCGATATCAGGAAGGATTTTTGAACCCTCATCTTCAGTTCTTGTAGGAATCTCCCATACTTCAACCTTGTGGCCGTCCATGTCAAGAAGTCCTATCTTAACTGTGGTTCCACCTATGTCTACACCAAATACATACTTTTCTACTAAACTGTTTTCCATTTTACTTTTCCTTTAAATATTTAATCGTCGTCATCCTGTCCCTTGGCAAGAGAATTCTGAACCCTGTTATAAAGCTCCTGAGCGGCATTGTATCCCATCATCTTCTGTCTGTGGTTAACCGCAGCAGACTCGCAGATGATTGCAAGGTTACGGCCGGGGCGAATCGGAATTCTGTGGCATACTATTCTGTTGCCAAGATATTCTGTATATTCCTCTTCAAGTCCGAGTCTGTCGTATTCCTTATCCTTGTCCCACTCCTCAAGCTTAATGACAAGGTCGATATTCTGTGTATCACGGACGCTGGAAACACCGAACAGTGTTTTTACATCCACGATTCCAATACCTCGAAGCTCAATAAAGTGTCTTGTTATGTCAGGCGCTGAACCGATAAGTGTCACGTCGCTGACCTTTCTGATCTCAACTACGTCATCAGAAACAAGTCTGTGTCCTCTCTTGATAAGCTCAAGTGCAGCCTCGGATTTACCGATTCCACTTTCACCTGTGATAAGAAGTCCGACACCATAAACGTCAACAAGTACACCATGGATGGAAATGCAGGGCGCAAGCTCAACATTAAGCCATCTGATAATCTCTGCCATAAAGGAAGACGTTGACTTCTTAGTTACCATGATCGGAACCTGCTCTTCAATTGCTATCCTTACAAAAAGAGGATCAGGTATCAAATCTCTGCAAAATACCACACATGGGATATCAAAGGAAAGAAACTCCCTGTAAACTCTCTCCTTGTCAGCCTCCGGAATGGATTCCATATATGTGTATTCTACGAATCCAATGACCTGAAGTCTTGTGGCATCGAAATGCTCGAAATAACCGGCAAGCTGAAGTGCGGGCCTGTTGATATCAGGCTGATGAATACGGATCCTGGAAACATCAAGCTCGGGAGTAAGATTAACCAGATCCATTTTTTTAATGACTGTTTTAAGCTTTACTGTGGCCATATGTACCTCCCCATTGCTAAACCATAGACAAGTTTACCACATTCTCATGCATTCTTGAATACATATTTCGAGATTGCATCAACCAATATGGAAGTAATTGTATATATCGTTTGCCGCTTTTTCATTGATTTCCGGAACCTGTTTCAGGGTATCAACATCTGCCTGCCTGATTTCTTCTATAGATTTAAAGTGTTTCATCAGTGCTTTCCTTCTCGCAGGGCCAACACCCGGAATCTCATCAAGAACACTTTTCACCTGGGATTTGCTTCGTAAAGATCTGTGATATTCGATGGCGAATCTGTGGGCTTCATCCTGAATTCTTGTTATCAGCTTAAAGCCTTCGGAACGTCTGTCGATAGGAAGCTCCTTGTTATTATAATAAAGGCCTCTGGTTCTGTGATTATCATCCTTTACCATTCCGCAGACAGGGATTGACACCCCCAGCTCCTCAAGAACCTGAAGGCAGATGTTTACCTGACCACGTCCGCCGTCCATCAGAATCAGATCGGGGAATTTGGTAAAGCTTCCGTATCTGGCATCAATATCCCTTATTTCAAGCTCATGCTTTTCCTCAATGCCATGCATAAGACGCCTTGTGAGGACTTCTTTCATGCAGGCATAATCATCGGGACCCGTTACTGATTTTATCCTGAATTTGCGGTAATCACTGCGCTTGGGCTTTCCCTTTTCATAGACCACCATGGAGCCGACATTGGCAAATCCGCTTATGTTGGAAATATCATAAGCCTCCATTCTCACAAGCCCGCTTATGCCAAGGATTTTTTCTATTTCCTTTACAGCGCCGATAGTCCTGCCTTCTTCACGCTTTAGTCTATCCTTGTCCTTGGACAGGACAAGCTCAGCATTCTGCGCTGCAAGTTCCATAAGTTTTTCCTTCTGGCCACGCTCCGGAACTTTAAGGTAAACCCTGCTGCCCTTTCTGCCTGACAGCCACTGCTCTATGACTTCCATATCCTCAATGGCAAGCGGAAGCATCAGCTCCCTTGGAATAAAAGGTGTTCCCGCATAGAACTGCTTTACAAAGTTAAGAAGTATCTCATCCTGAGGCGTTTCGGAAATATGAGTCATATAAAAATGCTCTCTGCCAATAAGTCTTCCATCCCTGACAAAGAAAACCTGCACCACTGCATCGCTCTCGTCCGAGGCAATGGCTATGATGTCCTTATCTTCCATTGCAGCATCTGTCATCTTCTGCTTCTGGGCAACCTGCCTTACGCTTGCCAGAAGATCCCTGTATTTGGCGGCTCTCTCAAAATCCAGTTCCTCCGATGCATTCTCCATTTCCGGTTTGGTTTCATTATGGGTTCTTCACACGAAAAAGACATGG
>CAMVLM010000014.1 GCA_947168335.1 uncultured Butyrivibrio sp.
TGTGTCCGTAGCTCAGCTGGATAGAGCAACGGCCTTCTAAGCCGTGGGTCGGGGGTTCGAATCCCTTCGGGCACATTTTTCAAATTAAGAGATTGCTTGGTTTGAGAGAGCATGGTGGGTATGGCGCAGTTGGTTAGCGCGCCAGATTGTGGTTCTGGAGACCGTGGGTTCGAGTCCCACTATCCACCCTTTTTTATTTTTAAAGGGCGTGACTCAGAGATTTATTTTTTTATGAATTCGAGTTATTATTAATACAGCAATGCTGTGTATGATGGGCTATCGCCAAGCGGTAAGGCACAGCACTTTGACTGCTGCACTCGTGGGTTCGAATCCCGCTAGCCCAGTTACTTGATATATATCTGCTATTGCAGTTCATATATATGAGATACTAGCTCAGTTGGTAGAGCACTTGACTTTTAATCAAGTTGTCGTGGGTTCGATTCCCACGTGTCTCATTAGATACATGAAACCTCAGATTTTATCTGGGGTTTTTATTTTTTTCATGGTCTTTTGTAAGAACCTGTTGTAAGATTTTGAGTGTGATTTAATATTTAAAACAATTTAGTGTTAAATGAGTGGAGGGAGCAATAGATATGAAAAAACAATTATTTACATTTATCATGGCGACTGCAATATTCTCCGGAGCTTTTATTGGAAAAAGCATGGATGCACATGCTCTTGACGATAACAACGGTGCTCAGGTTGCTGCTGCCGCTGTTACTGACCCGGATTTTGATGCGGCATATTATGCACACAGATATCCGGATCTTTTGGCAGCGGGACTGCGCACCCCGGAACAGCTATATCAGCACTGGATCACATATGGCAAGTCAGAGGGAAGGGTAGGCAGTCAGACTTATAAGGTACCTGAATCTTTGATTCCGACTCCCAAGGTTTTTGCTCCTGATTTTGATGCGGCATATTATGCACACAGATATCCGGATCTTTTGGCAGCGGGACTGCGCACTCCGGAACAGTTATATCAGCACTGGATTACATATGGCAAGGCAGAAGGAAGGGTAGGCAGGCAATAACATTTTGCGTTATATCATATAACTTACAATCTGGAATTCATTTGAGGGTAATATGGCGAAAGCTAATGATTTTATCAATATTGGAATATCAATTTACGGGACGCTGATCTGTCTGATCAAGCTTTTTGGTTACAGACAGGTTGGAAAGCTTAAGAGGAGCAACAGCGCAAATTTCGAAAACATGCTTAGAGCAGAGTGCGCTATGCTTGTATTTGTCTTTTTGGCAAATGTTTTTCCTTATATCATCATGGATGTGGGAACCGGACTCTTTCTTGCAAACTGCTGCTATGCATTTGTTTATTTCGCATATTATGTACTTCTTACAGCGTTTGTCTATTTTGCCACTGAGTATATTTCCAAGGAGACCGGAAATCGAATAAAGCCTGCACCATATACATTTCCTGTTGCGCTGATATCTGCAGCTATCTGGGTGATATCTGCGTTTAACGGTATGGTTGTTGATACTGCAGGCAGATTTATATCAAGAGGACCATTATACGGCCTGGGACAGATAGGCGGATATCTTTTGATCATAGAGCCTTTTTATTACATCATGAAATACAGGAAATCATTGGACAGAAAAAATATGGTACTGCTGTCGACTTTTGTGGTCCTTCCTCTTATGGGAGTAGTCCTGAGAAGCGTTTATCCGGGTATAGTGTATATGCCCTTTATGATCCTTCTTTCAATCATTCTTGTGGATAATACCATCAGATATGAGCAGGAGGTTCTGATTATTTCTCAGCAGGAAAGTCTTGCAAAAACCAGAATTCGTGTTATGCTCAGTCAGATAAAACCACATTTTCTGTACAATGTACTAAATTCCATTTATGTTCTGTGCGAGCAGAATCCGGAGAAGGCTCAGGAGGCGGTAGGGGATTTTTCTGAATATCTCAGGGCCAATCTTAATTATATCGAAGAAGAGGATAATATTGCCTTTACAAAGGAAATGGAGCTTGTAAGACATTATCTCAGTCTTGAGAAGATAAGGTTCGAAGATAAGCTGAATGTGGTCTATGATTTGAAATTAAACGGATTCAAGCTTCCTGCCCTTTCGGTGGAGGTTCTTGCTGAGAATGCCGTTAAGCATGGCCTTTTGAAGAAAGAAGAAGGCGGAACGGTAACAATCCGGTCATATCTGGAGTACAATAACTGTGCAGTAATTGTCGTTGAGGATGACGGAGTAGGATTTACCAAAGAAGATTTAGAGGATAAAGGTAAAAAACACGTTGGACTTGATAATCTTCGGGAGAGATTATCATCCATGGTCGGTGGAACGCTTGATATTGAGAGCATAGCCGGGGAGGGCACCAGAGCAACAATCAGAATTCCTCTGGTGGACAGTGTGATTATGTTGGAGGGAAATGATGAATATCATAGCAGTTGACGACGAGAAGCTTGCTTTGGACGGGTGTATCAGTGCAGTAAAAAAGGCAAAGCCCGAAGTTGAAGTTGATGGCTTTAGAAGCGGGGCAGAAGCACTTGAGTTTGCAAAGTCCTATAAGCCTGACATTGCTTTTCTTGATGTGGAAATGAGATCAATGGGCGGCATAGAGCTTGCGCACAGGCTTCAGGAGATGAATCCGTCTGTAAATATAATTTTTGTAACAGGTTATTCTGAATATATGAAAGAAGCTTTTTCTTTATATGCAAGCGGATACATCATGAAGCCTGTTACTGTTGCCAAGGTGACAGATGCTTTGGAGCATCTGCGCTTCCCTGTTAAGGAGAGTGGCAATTATAAACTTAAAGTCAGAACCTTTGGAAATTTTGAGGTATTTGACAAAGAAGGAATTCCTGTGAATTTTGCTTACAGCAGGACTAAGGAACTGCTTGCTGTGCTTATTGATGCAAACGGTGCAATGCGTACATTCGAACAGATTATGGAGGATCTGTGGATGGATGAGGATGATGCAGGTTCTCACAGTTCATATTTGAGAAACCTTTTTGCTGATATGCAGAGAGTTTTTGCTGAGCTGGATTGCAGCAATGCACTTATAAGGAGGAGAGGCGCGGCCTGTATTGACAGGAATTATTTTATGTGTGACTACTTCGATTATCTGTCAGGAAGAGATGTTTCCCAGTTTGCAGGCGAATATATGTCGCAGTACAGCTGGGCGGAAATGACTCTTGGAAGACTTATGACACTTTCGGATGACGATTGAAAATTCTGAAAATTCCAGGAATATAGCGGATTTTTAACACTGTGACACTTTTGTGACGGTATATATGAGACAATAAAGTCCCAAATGATTTCCTCTATTATATAGTTCCCTCTATAATAATTAAGGATGAGAAAGGCGTCTGCTTTGCAGGCGTTTTTTTCATATTAATCAAAAATTTTTTCAATGACATTAATTTTGTATTGATAAAAAACATCAAGTGTATTATTATGTATATTATTCAATTGAAGATGCATATTTATACATCCAATAATGATGTTAAGAGGAGGCTAAATATTATGAAGAAGAAATTTATCGCAACAATCCTTACAGCAGCTATGGCATTCAGCATGACAGCATGTGGCGGTTCAGCTGATTCAGCAGCAGTAGCAGAGAGCACAGAGGAAACTTCAGAGGCATCAGAAACAACAGAGAGCACAGAAGCTTCAGATGCTGCAGAGACCACAGAGAGTACAGATTCTGCTGCAGCAGACAGCGCAAAGGCAGAGATAAGTACAGTTACTGCCGGTAAACTTACAGTAGCAACATCACCTGATTTTGCTCCTTATGAGTTCTATGCAGTAGATGAGTCAGGTACACCCCAGCTTGCAGGTTTCGATATCGCACTTGCAGGTTATATTGCTGATTATCTTGGACTTGAGCTTGAAGTAGTTCCTGTTGACTTTGACGGTGTTCTTATGGAGCTTCAGACAAAGTCAGTTGATCTTGGACTTGCAGGTCTTTCACCCGATCCCAAGCGTGAATCAATAATGGATTTCTCAGATGTTTACTATGAGGGTGGACAGTCATTTGTATGCCTTCAGTCCAACAAGGATAAGTTCACAAGTCTTGATGATACAAACAATTCTGAATATGAGATCGGTGCGCAGACAGGTTCCATCCAGGTAGACCTTGCTCAGACAAACAGCCCGAATGCTGACATCATTCAGCTTACAAAGGTAACAGATATCGTTGCTGAGCTTATTGCAGGAAAACTTGATGGTGCATATATTGAAACTGCCGTTGCAGAGAGTTATGCTAAGAACTATCCGGATCTTTGTGTAGTACTTGATGTTCCTTATGAAGGAGCAACAGGATCTGCAGTAGGTGTTTCAAAGGGAAATGAGGCACTCCTTAAGGGTGTAAATGAAGCAATTCAGGCAGCTAAGGCTGATGGAACGTTTGACGAATACGTTGCAATTGCCAACGAGCAGGCAAGCGGAGAGATTATCGAAGGCCTTATTGAGGATTGATAAGTTTGTTTAGACTGCGGGCGGCTTCATTATATGGAGCCGCCTATTTATATCATATAATTTCTTCTTGTAATATTCGGGACTTATGGCCCGGTAAATTTTCTTCAGGAAAAGAGGTAACACGTGGACAGCTTTATTAAATTAGAAAACTTTTCAAAACTGACCCCCTATGCCAAATTGTTCTGGCAGGGAATGGCAGTCACCGTAATGCTTTCGCTCTTTACGGTTGCAATAGGATTTATTCTGGCACTTATTCTTTCATCCATGAGGATGTCCAGATTTTATCCCCTTGCATTTCTTGGCCTTGATAAGGAAGGACATCAGAGGGAAAAGGGAATCGGTGTATTTTTCTCAAAGTTCAATCCCCTGGATTTTCTGGCAACAGCATATGTTGAAATCCTGAGATCAACTCCTGTAATTGTTCAGGTGGCGATCATTTATTATGGTGTATTTGGTGCACTTATTGAACTTCCCAGCTTTACTTTTATGGGTTTCATCAAGTTTGAGAGATTTTTCCCTGGTGTTATTGCTCTTGGCATGAACTCCGGTGCATATCTGTGTGAAATAATGAGATCCGGAATCCAGTCAATCGACGGCGGACAGACCGAGGCTGCAAGATCACTGGGTATGAGTCAGATGCAGAATATGAGATATATAATCCTTCCTCAGGCTATTAAAAATATTCTTCCGGCAATAGCCAATGAGTTTGTAGTTATTATAAAAGAGTCAGCTATCACCTATACAATCGGTGTTCAGGATATTATGTCAGCGGTTAATGCCGTAAGGGGAGCTACTTTCATTATCATCGAGCCCTTACTGGTAGCAACGGCAATTTATTTCTGCCTGTGCTTCCCTACCAGTAAGCTTATCGCGTATTTTGAAAGGAGGATGAGCCGTGGAGACAAGAGATAAACTTATTAAGATAACAGATTTGGAAAAACATTATAACGGCGGTGCCATCAAGGCTCTTGACGGTGTGACGGTAGAGATTGCCAAGGGAGATGTGATGGTAGTCATTGGCCCCTCCGGAAGCGGAAAATCAACCTTCCTGCGTTCGCTTAATCTGCTGGAAGAGCCTACCGGCGGAGCAATCATTTTTGATAATGTTGATATAACCAAGAAGAAGTATAAAGATGAAAATGGCAAGTGGGTAAAGGTCAACATGGACCTCCACAGACAGAAGATGGGAATGGTTTTCCAGCATTTTAATCTTTTTCCTCATATGACGATCATGGACAACATGATTCTGGCACCTGTTAAGGTAAAGGGTGTGCCCGAAGAAGAAGCAAAAAAGAAGGCACTTGAGCTTCTCGACAGGGTAGGACTTAAAGACAGGGCTGAAGCATATCCGATTCAGCTTTCGGGCGGACAGAAGCAGCGTATAGCCATTGTCAGAGCTCTTATGATGGAACCTGAGGTTATGCTTTTTGATGAGCCTACATCGGCTCTTGATCCCGAAATGGTTGGAGAAGTTCTTGATGTTATGAAGCAGCTTGCAGATGAGGGTATGACAATGGTTGTTGTTACTCATGAGATGGGATTTGCAAGGGAAGTTGGAAACAGAGTGCTGTTCATGGCTGATGGTAAACTCCTCGAGCAGGGAACACCTGAGGATATTTTTGAGAATCCCAAGCATCCCAGACTTAAAGAGTTCCTCAGCAAAGTGCTTTAATACTGATTGAGAGTAATTATGAATGCTGATAAGACAGTTGTAATTGATAAAATTAATGATAAGGCATCACTCATCGGGGATGTGGCAGACAGGATATGGGAGTACGCTGAATTATCCCTTAAGGAATACAAGTCCTGTGATCTTTATTGCGAAGTCCTTGAAAAAGAAGGCTTTAATGTGGAGAAGGGAATCTGCAATATTGAAACTGCATTTTCTGCGAGCTTTGGTAGCGGTAAGCCTGTGATAGGTATTCTTGCGGAATACGATGCTTTGTCAGGGCTTTCACAGGAAAGGGGAGCAGTTGCTCAAAATCCTGTTACTGAAGGCGGAAATGGGCATGGATGTGGTCATAATCTGTTGGGAGCAGGTTCTCTTGCTGCAGCAATTGGCATAAAGGAGTATCTGTCATCCACGGGTTGTTCAGGAACTGTGATTATGTATGGATGCCCGGGTGAGGAGGGATGCGCCTCCAAGGCCTTCATGGCAAGAGATGGAGAGTGGAAAAAGCTTGATGCTGCTCTTACCTGGCATCCTGCAGATTCAAACGAGGTGGTGACCGGATCATCAAACTCCTGCATTCAGGTAAAATATACTTTTCATGGAATAGCATCTCACGCATCAGGAGCTCCTGAGAGAGGCCGAAGCGCCCTTGATGCGGTTGAGCTTATGAATATTGGCGTGCAGTTTTTGAGAGAGCATATGGGTGATAAGGCGAGGGTACATTACGCTATCACCGATGCGGGCGGTGTAAGTCCCAATGTTGTTCAGCCAAGAGCAGAAGTACTTTATATGGTCAGATCAAATCATGTAAGAGAGGCTGTTGAACTTCAGAAGCGTGTTGATAAGATCGCAGAAGGGGCAGCTCTCATGACTGAGACCACCTATGACAGAACATTTATTGATGGCTTGTCGGATACGGTTACAAACCGAACCCTTGAGAAGGTTGTATACAGTAATTTCAAGGATCTTGGTGTTGTGAGATTCACAGATGAGGAAAAAGAATTTGCTGTAAAGTTATCAAAAACTTACGATAAGGGCAGTAAGGTGGCAGGTATCGGTTCGGGATTCAGCGAGGATTATGCAGCTGAAGTTATAAAACTGAAGGGCGATTCAGATGGTATGAATGAGTTTCTTCTGCCATATTTTACAGGCGAAGCTTTTGCGCCTGCTTCAACTGATGTGGGAGATGTGAGCTGGCAGTGCCCTACTGTTCAGGTGCATGTAGCTGCATGGCCTGATGGATGTCCGGGTCACAGCTGGCAGAATGTATCTTCAGCAGGCAGCTCCATCGGCCACAAGGCAGCAGTACATGCCGGTAAGATACTGGCAGCGACAGCGGTTGATCTTTTTGAGAAGCCGGAGCTTCTGAAAGAGGCCTGGGCTGAATTTGAACAAAGGACTAAAGATGGTTATGTATGCCCGATTCCGGCAGATGCAGTTGCCAGAATGCCATGATTTGATTGTACAGGCAAGAAAAAATAGATTGACGTAAAGTCGCATAAGGCGGTATATTATAACGGTTAGCGGATGTGATGGAATTGGCAGACATGCAAGATTTAGGTTCTTGTGCCTTTGGCGTGCGGGTTCAAGTCCCGCCATCCGCATTAAAAGAGATGCAGATTTATGCATCTCTTTTTTCTTGCAAGTAAGATGTGGCGGAATTAAAATTATTATATAATATAGGCCCAAGAGCCGCAAAAACGAGTTGTGTATATACTTTCGACTTACAAAAGGAGGTGCCTATGAAGCTGTGTTTCATCGGTGCAGACCATGAAGTTACTGGAAGCTGCCATTATTTGGAAATTGGTGATAAGCATATTCTTGTTGATTATGGTATGGAACAGGGAAGGATTTCTTTTGAACATGTGGAACTCCCTGTGGCGGAGGCCGAAATCGACTATGTTTTTCTTACACATGCTCATGTGGATCATTCCGGAAATCTTCCGCTTTTGTTTGCAAGGGGATTCAGAGGAAAGATTTTTATGACAGAGCCCACTGCAGATCTGTGTAATATAATGCTTCGGGACTGTGCACATATACAGATGCAGGAAGCAGAGTGGAGAAGCCGTAAAGGTAAGAGAAACAAGGAAATCAAGCAGATCGAACCTCTGTATACAATGGAGGATGCTGACGGCACATTAAAGCTTATAGTGCCATGTCCTTATGATACTAAGATAGAAATATGCGAAGGTGTGGAAATCAGATTTACCGATATCGGACATCTTCTCGGCTCGGCCAGTATTGAGGTTTGGGCTACTGAAAAAAATGCCACAAAGAAAATCGTATTTTCCGGCGATATAGGAAACTATGATCAGCCGATAATAAAGGATCCTGCATTGACGGATTCTGCGGATTACGTGGTTATGGAGTCGACTTACGGTGACAGATATCATGGTGAGGAGAGGCCTGATTATGTGGCTGAACTTACTGAGATACTAAACAGAACATTCGCAAGAGGAGGCAATGTGGTAATTCCTTCTTTTGCAGTTGGAAGAACTCAGGAGATGCTCTATTTCCTGAGAACGATTAAAAAGGAAAAACTTGTAACTGCAGTCAGTGATTTTCCTGTTTATGTTGATTCGCCCATGGCTGTTGAGGCAACGGAAGTTTTCACGGATCATGCCCTTGACTGTTATGACGAAGAGGCGCTGGCTCTGGTTAAAAAACATATAAATCCGATTTCTTTCCCGGGACTTAATCTTGCGATTACTACAGAGGAATCAAGAGAAATCAATGAGGAGGAGACTCCTAAAGTTATTATTTCTGCCTCCGGTATGTGCGAAGCGGGCAGAATCAGGCATCATCTGAAGCATAATCTGTGGCGCCCGGAGTCCACAATTCTGTTTGTTGGATATCAGTCTGTGGGAACCACCGGAAGAGCTATTATTGAGGGGGCAGATAAGGTCAGACTGTTTGGTGAAGAAGTTGATATACAGGCTGAAATATGCAAACTGACAGGTCTTTCCGGACATGCTGATAAGGGAGGCCTGATAAACTGGATACAGGGCTTTAAGGAAAAGCCGAAGAGAGTTTTCCTTGTTCATGGCGAGGATGGCGTCTGCACATCTTTTGCAAAATGTCTTGCTGAGGAATATGGATTTAATACGTATGCGCCTTACAGCGGAACTGAATTTGACCTGATTTCAGGGCAGATTATCAAGGAAGGTGTGCCTGTTGCAGCTATCAAGAAGCCTGCCAAACTTGTATCCGATGTATTTACAAGACTTAAGGCTGCCGGCGCAAGACTTACTGCTATTATTGCAAGAAGCGAAGGCATGACAAACAAGGATAAGGCGAAATTTGCAGACCAGATTCTGGCACTTTGTGACAAATGGGATAATTGAGAAAAGTGTGATATAGTTTGTAGGGAAAAATAAAAAGCAAAATCTGGAAGGGGAAGTATGAGTAAAGCAGATGAGATTTTTATAAATATGTGCAAGGACATTCTTGAGAATGGCACCAGCACTGAAGGGGAGAAGGTTCGCCCCCATTGGGAGGATGGAACTCCGGCTTATACCATAAAGAAATTCGGCGTGGTAAACAGATATAATCTGGCAGAGGAGTTTCCTATCATGACATTAAGGAAAACTGCTCTTAAGAGTGCTACAGATGAGATGCTCTGGATATGGCAGCAGAAGTCCAATAATATCAATGACCTGCACAGCCATGTGTGGGATGAATGGGCTGATGAGACAGGCTCTATAGGAAAAGCTTACGGATATCAGATGGGTATCAAACACAAGTATAAAGAGGGAATGTTTGACCAGGTGGACAGAGTTATCTATGACCTTAAAAATAATCCCTTCAGCAGACGTATTATGACGAATATGTATGTTCATCAGGATCTTTCAGAGATGAATCTTTATCCCTGCGCATACAGCATGACTTTCAATGTTACCCAGAAAAAGGGTGATGACAGGCTGACACTTAATGCAGTGCTTAATCAGAGATCACAGGATGTCCTTGCTGCCAACAACTGGAATGTTGTTCAGTATTCGGTACTGGTTCACATGCTGGCTCAGGTATGTGATATGAAGGTTGGAGAACTTGTGCATGTGATCGCTGATGCTCATATTTACGACAGACATGTAGAGCTTATTAAGGAGCTTATTTCAAGAACTCCGAAGCCGGCACCGACATTCCATTTAAATCCCGATGTCCATGACTTCTATGAGTTTACAAGAAATGATGTTTCTCTTGAAAACTATGAGGTTGCTGGAGAGCAGATCAAGGATATCCCGATTGCGGTTTAATGACGGCTTTTACAAATAATTACTGAGAGGTTTTTTACAAGATGAAAATGATATTATCTGCTGATGAGAACTGGGCCATAGGTAATAAAGGACAGCTTCTTATCAGAATTCCCAATGATATGAAGAATTTCCGTGCCGAGACCATGGGTAAGGTTCTTGTTTACGGTAGAAAGACTCTGGAGACATTTCCCGGAGCGCAGCCGCTTGAAGGCAGAAAGAATATAATTCTTTCAACCAACCCTGATTATCAGGTGAAAAATGCAACAGTGGTACACAGCATAGATGAGTTAAAGGATGCTATTTCAGAATATGATACGGACATCGTTTACTGTATCGGCGGTGCCAGGGTTTATGAGGAACTCCTTCCTTTGACAGATACCTGTATAGTAACCAAGATCGACAGGAGCTTCGAGGCTGACAGATATTTTACAAATCTCGATGAATCCGAGGATTGGGAGCTCGTAGAGGAGAGCGACGAGCAGGCTTACTTCGATACAACTTATACTTTCAGAACATATAAGAGAAAGTGATTAAAAGTCCCGCATTGTCTGTTGTAACTGACAGGTGATGCGGAATTTTTATTAATCCTTAAGATAAGCTTAAGATTGCATACAATATTGTGATTTTATCTGTTATATATGTTAAAATAGGTTGTAATTTTGGGGAATACTAATAAAAAGGGGAAAGAGTATGAAAAAAGTTTTATTTACAGTCATTTCATGTTTTGTACTGCTTCTTGCAATGCCTGAGGATGTAAATGCGGCAGCAGGACACAAAGCCAATGGTTCAACAATGCAGCAGGATGCATATGAGCTTTCATTGGAGAAGATGTACTATGATCATGGAAGCGACAATGAGGGAAAGTTTTACAAATTCAAGACAGGTACTCAGGAAGGCCTTTATCTCTTAAGTCTTCAGACTGTCGTAATGGATGCACAGAACACAACAAACAAGTGCACATCTTATGTAAAGGTTGTGGACAGATATGGCACAATTGTTTCTGCTGCACAGGCAGGTGGTAATGCCGGTGATTACAGAAATGCATACGATGGTACAAAGCCCGGAAGAGCCATGGATATTATTCTTCCTGTTGAGGGCCTTTCAGCAGATACATATTACTATATTTGCCTGGTGCCCAATGATGGCAACAAGAATGCGGCACTTGATATAGTAAACTCTTTTGAGGTTGATTTTGTACCTTTCAGAGCTGCTGATAATTTCAATATGAAATATGGCACAAATGGAGAGCTTGAGTTTTCATGGAGCAACTCCCAGTCTTACAACACATACAATCCGCTTACACCTTATGATGGTTTCCAGATTGAACTTTCTCAGGGCAAGCAGGTAAGAAGACAGTATGCCGGTAACGGTGGTACAACTAGCTACAAGATTGCAGCAAATAATGCAGATCTTAAGGCGCTTGGTTATCCTAAAAACAGTATAACCGTTAAGCTTGGCTGCATTCAGACATACCACTCTCTTTTCAACGAGAGTAAGTCAGTAGATAAGTGCGTTTATGCTACTTCAATATTCACAACCAAGAGCCTGAATAAAAAGGCAGAGTCTTCTGTCAGCGGTTTGAGATACAAGATCACAAATCCCAAGTCAAATGGTAACGGTACTGTTTCAGTTGTAGGCATAGCAGGTGATACACCCAAGAAGGTTGTTATCAGTGATAAAGTTAAGATCAACGGTATTACTTATAAAGTAACAGCCATTGAGAAAAATGCTTTTGCCAATAACAAGAAGATCACTGAAGTAGAAATCGGCAAGAATATCAGAGCAATCAGAAACAAGGCATTCTTTGGATGTACCAAACTTAAGAAAGTTACAATTAAGAGTAAGGTTCTTAAGAAGGTAGAAAAGGACGCATTTACAAATATGGATCCCAAGGGAACAATTAAGGTTCCGAAGAGCAAACTTGCAAGTTATAAGAGACTTTTCGACAAAAAGTACACAAAGGGTGTTGTAATTAAATAATAAGGTAATAAATTGCCGGCATGCGGATTTTTCGTATGCCGGTTTTGTGTTTGTTTATTGACCAAATTCGTTGTTTGCGATATTATATACTTGTTTTACTTTTACGGTTTAAAGCGTTGAAACCGTAAAGACAAACCTATTCAAAAGAGGAGGATTATAGTATGAAAAAGAGAATTATTGCAGCAGTTCTTTCAGGCGCTATGGTACTTAGCCTTGCAGGCTGCGCACGTACAGCAGGTGGCACTCAGACAGCTACTGAGGCTTCATCAGATGAGGCTGTAAATGAGGCTTCTGAGGAGTCTTCTGAAGCTGAGACAGCTGAATCAGAGGAGGCAGCATCAGAGGATACAGCAGCTGCTGAAGAGAGCACAGAAGAAGCAGCTGATGATACAGCTAAGGCAGAAGCAGGTAAGACATTTCATGTTGGTGTAATCCAGCTTGTTGAGCATCCTGCACTTGATGCAGCTACAAAGGGATTCGAAGAGGGTCTTGAAGCAGCACTTTCAGCTGATGGCTATTCTGTAGAATTCGATTATCAGAATGCTCAGGGTGAGCAGGCTAACTGTGCTACAATCGCTACAAAATTCGTAAATGATAATGATGATCTTATTATGGCAAATGCAACACCTGCACTTCAGGCAGTTGCAGCAGCTACAGGTGACATTCCGATTGTTGGAACATCAATCACTGACTACAAGTCAGCAGGTGTTATCAAGGACAACAACGAGCCCGGTACAAACGTAACAGGTGCTTCTGACCTTGCTCCCGTTGATGAGCAGATCAAGCTTCTTCAGAAAGTAGCTCCTGATACAAAGCAGGTTGCAATTCTTTACTGCTCTTCTGAGGCTAACTCAAAGTTCCAGGTAGAACTTGCTGAGGCAGCTCTTGATGCAGCAGGTATTGCATACAAAGAGTTCACTGTTGCTGATTCTAACGAGCTTCAGTCAGTTGTAAGCAACGCTGTTTCAAGCTGCGATGCTTTCTATATCCCTACAGATAATACAATCGCAGACAACATGTCTATCGTTAAGAATGCAACTCTTCCTGAGAAGATTCCGGTAATCTGCGGTGAGGAGAATATGTGCAAGAACGGCGGTCTTGCTACTCTTTCAATCAGCTACTACGATCTTGGTGTTGCTGCAGGTAAGCAGGCTTATGAGATTCTCGTAAATGGTTCAAATCCTGCTACAATGCCTATCACATTTGTTTCAGAGGGTATCACTTCTGAGTACAATCCTGAAGTTGCAAAAGCAATCGAGTGGGATGAGAGTCTTCTTGAAGGCCTTACAGCTATCGAGATGGAATAATTCTATTATATTTAAGGAGTAATTTAGTATGATCTCGCTTTTACATGTATTGCCCGGTTCAATTGCCCAGGGACTTATCTGGGGAATTCTGGCAATAAGCGTTTTTTTGACTTTTAAGGTTCTTGATTATGCTGATATGACTGTTGATGGCTCATTCTGTACAGGTGGAGCCACCACAGTTATGTTGATGCTTTCGGGACATAATGTATATCTGGCTCTGCTTTGCGGAACTATAGCCGGTATGCTTGCAGGTTATGTGACAGGACTTTTGCACACAATGCTTAAGATTCCTCCGATTCTTTCCGGAATCCTCACACAGCTTGGACTGTATTCAGTGAATCTGGCTATTATGGGAAAATCCAATCAGGCAATCAGTGTTGATCAGTATGCGTTGATAGTCAGCCTTAGATTTATCAACTATTCCATAATAATGTCACTTATTGTTGTTGCAGTTATCATTGTTCTTCTGTATCTGTTTTTCGGAAGCGAGATCGGTTCTGCAATAAGAGCGACAGGTTGTAATCAGAATATGGCTAGAGCCCAGGGTATAAACACAGGACGTTGTATCCGAATTGGTCTTGTGGTAAGTAATGGTCTTACTGCTTTTGCAGGTGGAATGTACGCCCAGTATCAGGGAAACGCTGATGTAAATGCGGGTCGTGGTGCTATTGTTATCGGCCTTGCCGCAGTTATTATCGGAGAGGTTATTTTCGGAACCAGACATAATTTTGCACTTCGTATGGCATTTTCTGTTTGCGGCGCGATCATTTATTACATTGTTATCGCAGTGGTATTGCAGCTTGGACTTCCGTCTACATATCTTAAGCTGCTTAGTGCTGTGCTTGTTGCTATTTTCCTTGGTATCCCTGCTATACAGAGTTATTTTGGAATCAAGAGCAAGCAAGCCTGAGACAATAATCTGAATATTTAGAGGAAGAGCATAGATATGTTAGAGATAAAGAATCTTGTAAAAATATTTAATAAGGGAACGATCAATGAGAGAGTGGCATTAAATGGTGTTAACCTCACATTGAACGACGGTGATTTTGTTACTGTTATCGGTGGTAACGGTGCAGGTAAATCGACTATCCTCAATGCTGTCGCAGGTGTATGGCCGGTTGATGAAGGCAGCATAATTCTTAACGGTCATGATATTACAGGCTTACCTGAATATAAGAGAGCAAAGTACATTGGCCGTGTTTTCCAGGATCCTATGATGGGTACCGCAGCAACAATGCAGATTGAAGAGAATCTGGCACTGGCAAAGAGACGTGGTCAGGCAAGAGGCCTTGGCCCCGGTATAAATGCTTCTGAAAGAGCAGAGTATAAGAACCTTCTTAAGTCTCTTGATCTTGGACTTGAGGACAGACTAACAAGTAAGGTTGGACTTTTGTCCGGTGGTCAGAGACAGGCTGTAACACTTCTTATGGCTTCTCTGAAAAAACCTGATCTTTTGCTTCTGGATGAGCATACAGCAGCCCTGGATCCCAAGACTGCAAAGAAGGTGCTTGAGATTTCCGAGAATATCATCAAGGAACATAACCTTACAGCACTTATGGTTACTCATAATATGAAAGACGCTATCGCTCATGGTAACCGACTTATTATGATGAGTGAGGGACGCATCATCTATGATGTATCCGGCGAAGAGAAGAAGAATCTTCATGTTTCTGACCTTCTTCAGAAATTTGAGGAGGCCGGAAGCGACGAAGTAAATGATGCCATGGTTCTGTCATAAGACTTTATGAAACACCATAAAATGTCATAATAAGACAGACTGGATGGTGAAATGGCTAATCAGATGAAATCTGATTGCAAATAACAATTCATATAGAGCCTCAGAAATATATAGATGATTCTATGTATATCTGGGGCTTTATTGCAGCCTGTATTACATTTGGCATGAATTCTTGCAAAATAGGCAGTGACATAACATAATGTAATTTGAATTACTGAATGAATAAAAAACAATTAAAAACGGCAATCAACCTAAAATAAACATAGAAAGAATAACAAATAACCTGTAGTTATGAGTAAGTTTACATACGAGATAAAAACAGATAACGATAAAAATCAGTATATCGAGATCACCGGACAGGAGACTGACGAAGGTGAGACAGCCAGCATAATTGATATACCTGAGGCAATAGAGGTGAATCCGGCAGAAGGAGCAGAGGATGATTCTTCTGCAAAGAGTCTGCCGGTCAGGGCAATCGGAAATCACGCATTTTCATCCAGGAAGGATATAAAGGAAGTAATGCTTCCGGACAGCATTGATACTATTCTGGGATTTGCGTTCCATAATTGCAGTAATCTGCGAAAAATATCATTGACCGATGGCGTCAAAGAATTTCTGGATGGAAGTACGAGGCAGTGTGACAGTCTGGAGATCGTAGATGTTACCATAAAAAGAAATAACTATGAGATAGTACGCAGTATTCTGGGGGACAATGACAGAAGGCTTACCTTCTTCCTGCATTCGGAAGGGAAGGATGAGGCAATCCTGGTATTTCCCGGATTCAATTATGATTTTGTTGAGAATACAATGGCAAGGACAATCCAGTTTGCCATTGAAGGAACCGGATATGCCTATAGAGAATGCGTTAAAAGTAGTCTGATAAATTTCAGGGAGTATGACAATCTCTTCTCAAAGGCATCAGCTGACGATAGTGTCACCGCCGAGATGATAGCTGTAGCAAGGCTTTTAGCGCCCTATGAGTTGTCAGAGGATAATCGTGAGATATACCTGAATTGGTTAAAAAAGAATGCATATAAGAATTTGACCAGATTGATCAATAATAAAAAGACAGCCATATCATTTATGGAAATGGAAGATGTTATTGATTTTTATATAAAAAGAAAACTCATTGAATCTGATGTGGCAAAGAAACTGACACACCTATCATCTGAAAGAGGTTTGACAGCAATAGTCAGTCTTTTGATGGAGTACAATAATGACAGTAATGACACATCCGGTGATAATGGGCTGTTGGAGCTTGATTTCTGATTATGAATAATAGAGAGCAACGAGAAAATCTTGGCAATCAAATATGGACTGCTGTGAAGACGGAGCTGCTTCTTTCCATGCCTTTTCTGGCACCTGCACTTTCGGTATTGGGATGGAGAACAGAGCTGTCTACCACATCGGTGGGAACAGATGCGGAAAATATTTTGTTTAATCCTGAATATGCCTTCAGGACGTATGTTGAGGATCCATCCAAGTTAAACAGAACTTATCTGCATATGCTTCTGCATTGCCTGTTCAGGCACATGTACAGGGGCCCTGAATTTGAGGATCCTGATCTATGGAATTTATCCTGTGATATTGCTGTTGAAAATATTCTGGATTCCATGGATTATCAGTGCATTTACAGGGTAAGTTCGGACTTAAGGGACAGATGCTATTCGCAGTTAAAAGAGAAAGTGCATGTTCTTACAGCAGAGAAGCTTTACAGATACTTTGAAAATGGTGATTATTCAATCGAGGAACTGGAAAAGCTTGAGCGGGAGTTCCTTTTTGATGACCACGGATTCTGGGACAGACTGCAGGACTTGCCTGATAAGAATGATCAGCAGAATGATAAGGATGCCCCGAATATTGATATGCAAATGCAGATCAGAATGAGAAAGGCAAACCTCAAAGAGCGGGAGGAGTTCTGGAAGGAGACAGCAAAGCGTATCAGATCTGATGTGGCATCGATTGGTGATGAAAAGAGTGCGGAATCCGGAAGTCTGAAATTTTATCTGCAGGCAGAGAGCGTGGATAAAACTTATTATACGGAGTTTTTGAATCATATAGCTGTTATCAGGGAAGAACTGCGAATAGATCCGGACAGCTTTGATTACGGAATGTATCAGTATGGAATGGAGCTGTATGGCAACATGCCTCTGATCGAGGAAAATGAGTACAGCGAAAGCCATAAGGTAGATGAACTTGTGATAGCCATTGATACTTCAGCATCATGTTCTGATGAACTTGTGCAGAAGTTTCTGAATGAAACTGCAGGGATACTCAGACGTAGCGAAAACTTTTTCAGACAGATTCACGTTCATATAATAGAATGTGATAACAGGGTACAAAAAGATATCCTAATAAAACATCCGGAGGATATGGAAAAATACGCTGAGAATTTTGAAGTGGCAGGCGGTTATGGTACTGATTTCAGACCTGTATTTGAATATGTGGAAAGTGAGCGAAGAAAAGGAAAGCTGAGAAATCTGAGAGGTCTGATGTACTTTACCGACGGCTTTGGAGATTATCCCATGAAGGAAACGGAATATGAAACGGCATTTATTTATCCTTCAGACAGGGAAGCAGACACGGAGCATATGCCTGAATGGGCTATCTGCCTCTACATATAGACGGTGTAGCAGACAGGAAATACATTCCAACATATAGTATTACAGCAGGCGCGGAACAAATGCCTGAATATATAAACGAAACAACAGATAGGAAAAACACATGAATATAAAAAGAGCAAAACAGGAAATAATCAACACGATCAAGGCTTATAGAGAAAAGGATGAAATGGGAAACTACCTTATTCCCATACAGAAGCAGCGCCCGATTCTTCTTATCGGACCCCCGGGAATAGGCAAAACAGCCATTATGGAGCAGGTCGCAGAGGAACTCTCTGTAAATCTGGTCTCATATACAATTACACATCACACAAGACAGAGTGCCATCGGTCTTCCTTTTATCTCTCATAGAGAGTACGGGGACAAGGATACTGCAGTGACAGAGTATACCATGAGTGAGATCATCGCTTCTGTTCATGACAAAATAAAGCAGACAGGAGTAAAAGAAGGAATATTGTTCCTTGACGAGATCAACTGCGTTTCCGAGACACTGGTTCCCACCATGCTTCAATTTCTTCAGTACAAGACATTTGGAACGCATAAGGTGCCGGATGGATTTGTGATCGTTACAGCCGGAAATCCGCCTAAATACAACAGGGCTGTCAGGGATTTTGATATCGTAACTCTGGACAGAGTAAAACGAATTGATATTGAAGAGGACCTGGAGGCCTTCTTCGAATACGCTGATGTTGCAGGAGTACACGGCTCCATCAGAGCATATCTTGATATTCATAAGGACAATTTTTATCGCATAAAAAGCGACGTGGACGGCAAGCGCTTTGTAACGGCAAGAGGATGGGAGGATCTGTCCCAGCTTATATACGCTTACGAGAAGCTTGGAATTGACGTTGATGAAACAGTTACGGGGCAGTATCTCCAGGAAAAAGAAATTGCCAGAGATTTTGCAATGTACTATGCCCTTTACAGAAAATACGAGGATGTTTATAACGCCGGAGCCATTTTGGATGGAGTTATTCCTGAAGATAAAAGCAAGCTGAAGAAGGCACCGTTTGACGAAAAATTGAGCATTATTAATCTTCTTATGGATAAAATCTCACAGGAGTTTATGTCCTATGACAAGGATTTCAAAGTGCAGAAGAGACTTCAGCAGGAGATTGTTTCAATAGTAAAGGGCGAGGATACGGTAGATATTCTTGCTGCTCTTAAGGCCAGAAGAGAAGCGCTTTCATCCGAGTATGAGAGCAAGAAGGGCGAGCATCTCATGGACAAGGAGTCAGAGCTGGTATTAAAGCTTACCACAGATGCGTTAAGTGACCTTGAGGAGAGTCTTACCAAAGATTCAGTATCTTCAGATAACCTTCATGACGCTGATGCGACAAAAGAACTTCACAAGATGCTGATCAAATCCTGGTATGCAAACCGTGAAAAGGAAAGAAGAGGCTTTGCGGAAGAAACATCCATGCACCTTAAAAACTGTTTCAGATTCCTTGCAGAAGTGTACGGAGAGGATCAGGAGCTTGTGCTGTTCCTGACCCGTCTTGATTCCGGTCATTACAGTCTTTCTTTCATACAGAAGGAAGGCTCTGATGAGTATTATAATTACAACAAACTTCTTCTTTTAAGAGAGAAGAGAAACGATATCATCTCAAAGATTCTGGAGATATGATGATAAAAAATGATAGGTCATAAGACTTAATTTTATTCTTCTTTATGCCGAAAAAGTATTTGAAAGTGTAACCTGTGGTTTTGTGTGCGAGAAAACGATAATAAATTGCACTATATATAGTGAAGATCACCGAGGGGGACTACAGATGAAAAGAATACTTAATACACTGCTTGCGGCTATACTGACTATTGCAATTGTATTTGCACTGGTTCCGTCTTCGGCAGGTGCGGTGTTTAATGATCTTGAAAGAAGAGGAGTAAAATATGATCTGGTCAAAGGAAACTGGACAGTGTTTTATACTAAACTTCCGGGATCCAAAAGTTATCAGAAATTATATGCAAGAATAACCAAATTCAGACGTGTAGATCCTTCAGAGTCAAGTACAGGTGGAGGCGGTGGTTCCTCGTCAGGTGATGATGCTGTTATCACGGTCACCATGACAGTTGAGGTTGCGCTTCCCAAGGCATTGCCCAAGGGAATCGCTAAAAAGCTTGCTAAAAGAACAGCGGCGAACAGCGGAGGAGATATGTTTATCGATTATGTTGAGCTATGCATAGTCGACAAACGTTCTGGAGAAAATCTGAACACCAGCGTGACAGATGGTGAAAATGGCGATAACTACAAGACCGTTACCGTAACGGAATCAGAGTGGAAGAAATACAAGCCGCAAAGAGTAAGGTGGAAGGGCGGAGCATACAATTATTACGTTGCCTATGCCAAGAGTCTTACAATTACTTTCCCTAAAAAATATAAGAATACCTGTGTAGGAGTATGCGGAAGCCATGTCAATTCCTATCCCAAAATGCAGGAGTGGAATAAGGGCTTTCAGGAAGGATATCTTGTATTTTCCGACACAACTCACGTTAAGACCGGTAATAAAAAGGAAACGGCAAAGCTGTCACATTTTATAAATATTAAATAATACAATACCGCAGTTTGAGGAATCCTTTTTATATTCCCAAACTGCGGTATTTTTCGCTTTTATTAGTTAAATTTAATTATTTGATAATAAAGGTTTGGCAATAATTGGGAGTATAATATACCTATACTGTAAACTTTTGCATGATGGGGTATCTTCATGAAAAAGATTCTGATCGTTGACGATGAAAAGATTACTCTGAAAATGACCCAGCATATACTTGCGGGAAAATATGAGACAATCTGCGTATCATCCGGTAAGAAAGCAATCGAGGCTTATAAGCATGAAAGACCTGATATGATCCTTACTGATCTTCATATGCCCGAAATGTCCGGATTTGAGCTTCAGAGCACTTTGCAGGATCAGTATGCCGAGCACATTCCTGTTATGTTTATGACTGCTGATGACAGCGATGAAACGGAGGGTAAGGGCTTTGAGGCAGGTGCCGTAGATTTTATCAGGAAGCCGTACAGAGCAGATGTTCTTCTTAAGAGAATAGAGAATATTCTGAAGAATGTTGAGGAGATAAAAGGCCTCAAAGCTGCTGCTGAGACGGATCCCATGACAGGTCTTCTCAACAAAGCATCTTCTCAGGTTGAGATCGGGGCAATGTGCCGTGAGAGCAGTGGTGTACTCATGATGATAGATCTGGACAGCTTTAAGCTGGTCAACGATCTGTACGGGCACAGTATGGGCGATAAAGTGCTCATAAGATTTGCCGAGATCATTCGCGCAGCAATAAGGAGCAATGATATTGCTGGACGTATGGGCGGAGATGAGTTTATTGCTTTCTGCCAGAATATTATGGATGAAGATATAGTTGCGGAAAAAACCCGATATATAAATGAAGAACTGCTTAAGTCCGCTAAAGAATTCATGGGCGAGGATATGAACATCCCGCTGGGGGCATCGGTTGGTGCCGTATTAGCCCCTCAGGAAGGAACGGACTTCCTGACATTGTATAAAAAAGCTGACAAGGCGCTTTACAGTGTTAAGCAGAACGGAAAGCACGGACATTGTATGTTTGTTGAGCATGCGGTGCCTGATGATGAAAAAGAAATACAGACCACAAGCATTGAGCAGGAGATGATGATCCTGGGCGAAAGAAACAAAGGGCGTGGAGCATATGCACTTCCTGTTGATCAGTTCAAGGTAATATACAGATTTCTGGCCAGAATGGAAGCCAATTACCAGAATGAAAACAGGTTTGTGATTTTTACGATTACGCCTGTTGATGAAAAAGTTTCAGCGTCGGACCTGACAGAACGGTTTTATGAAATAATATGTAATTCTTTAAGGGGAAGTGATGTTGTAACTCACAACGGAAAGAACCGTGTGGAAGTGCTTCTGCTTGAAGCAGAACAGATATACTGCGATATGGTAATCAACAGAGTTCTTGATAACTGGAAAAAGAATTCCGAGAACCTGAAATGTACTATTACTTATGAGATGGAAATTGTAAAGTGAAAAATGGAGTTATCAATGAGTGGTTTTGATGGACATAACGGCGAGAACAAAAATGAAATGATGCTGCATTATCTCACTGGGCTTCCAAACGCAGGTGGATACATCATGGCTGTTGGGAAACTTGCTGCGACTTCGGATATAACTAAGTATACCGCGTTTCAGTTTAATCTGAAGGGATTTGGAAATATCAACCAGCGCTACGGTATGGACAGGGGCAACGAGATTATCAAGATGGTTGCAGCAAAAATCCGTAAGTTTCTGGGAGAAGATGAAATCCTTGGTCATCTGGGCGGTGATACTTTTGTTGCCATGGTAAAAAATGATAATCAGATAAAATTCTGCAGATTTTTACATGGGATAGAAGTCGAACTCCCCACAGAAAACGGTGTTGATAAGCTTAAAATATCATCCACAATTGGATTGTGGGAGATAGAGAATCCGCTTAATGATATGGGTGAAGTTATCTCCAACTCTTCAGTAGCACTTCAGTATGCGAAGCATGTGGTACATCAGCCTGTTGTAAAAGCCACTGCTGATATGCTCAGCAAAGTATCAATGCAGAAGACTATCCTTGAGAGATATCATCAGGCTTTGGATAACAGGGAATTTCTGGTTTTCTATCAGCCTAAGGTTGATTCAAGAACAAAAACTCTTGTTGGTGCGGAGGGACTTGTCAGGTGGATACATGATGGAGAAATGGTTTCTCCCGGAGTCTTCATTCCGCCTCTCGAGCGCAATGGAGAGATAGTACTTCTTGATTATTATGTCCTTAAAAGAGCCTGTGAGGATATTAAAAACTGGATAGACCAGGGAATAGAACCTGTTCCGATATCAGTTAATTTTTCAAGAAAGGATCTGCTTGATCCTGATCTTGCAGAGAATATCGACAAAATAATAAATGCTTCCGGAATAGATAAGAAGTATATTGAGGCTGAAGTTACAGAGACTGTGGATGAGCAGGAGCACGGAGAACTTGCAACATTCATATCAGATCTTTATATGAGGGATATAAAAACCGCTATAGACGATTTTGGTGCAGGTTATTCATCTCTTGCAACCCTCAGGGAATTCCAGGTACATACGCTGAAGATTGACAGATCTTTTATCAATACCGAAGACTTCTCCTGGAAGGATGAGATTATTCTCACAGACATTATCCACATGGCAAAGGCTTTGGGAATGGATGTTATAACAGAAGGAGTTGAGAGACAGGATCAGGTTGACTTCGTAAATAAGGTCGGATGTTATGTGATACAGGGCTTTTTCTATGACAGACCTCTTCCCTATGATGATTTTGTAAACAGGCTTAAAAACAAGCAATATTGATATATTCAGGGTGCTGCAGTTAAACTGTGGCACCTTTTTCATGTGGGGAATTTAAGAAAAGTGAGTAAAAATTTCAATAAAACAGGTCATAAATGAAAGTTAAAAACATTTGTTTTTTCTATAAAGTATTTCCAAAATCAAATCGATAATAATAGTGAATAAAGAAATTACATGCAAAAAGGCCTGACGCATGAAACAAATAATATGAGAAGTACGGAGGATAAGGCTTATGTATATGTATGAATTGTTTCTTGCAAGAGATGTAAATGGAAAAAGCATACACTTCATAGAGACTGACCATAAGGTAGATGACCTTGAGAAGTGGCTCAAGACATTAGTAAAAGACAACACAATATCAGAAGATGTTGCAAATGCTGTAACCTTCGTATGGTAATTAAATAAGAAAAAAGCTTCGCTTAACAGGACAATAGGATCAGACAGAATAAGTGAAGAATACAATAGATAGAAGCAGTAACAAAGAGACTACGCAAAGGTAGTCTCTTTTTTATGACCTGGTATTATAGGAAAAACCGCCTTGCCAAAAAGATTGAATTAGGGTACAATCCAATCACATTAAAAAAACAAGTAAGATTTAAGTTATATAGGAGGAAAAGATGAGCGACAATATTATCGAATCCAGTATGCTTGTAGGTGAGATTATTACTAAACATCCTATTGCAGCTCAGTTCCTTATGGAGTGTGGCATGGGCTGTATTCATTGTCCTGCTTCCCAGATGGAATCACTTGCTGAAGCTTGTGCAGTACATGGTATAGATGGTGATGAGATTACAGATGCACTTAATGATTATCTCGCACAGCATAATGCATAATATAATATGAGTTAAATAGAAAGCCCGGAGGCCCTGATGATGACCTCCGGGCGCTTTTTTCATATTTTTATAATCTGTCGCGAATTTCTTCTTCGGTTCTTTTTATCTCAAGCCAGAAATCTGATGCGCTCATTCGGATGGCTCCGGCGCCATATATGATCACCTGCTCGATGGCATCTGATGTTGCTACGGTTACGCGGCTTGTCTTGCTGTATTTGTGAGCTGTTCTTTCAATATACTGATCAGCGGTTTCAGCTTCTTTTGTAAATACCACATCAAGATTATTGTAGCGGTAAACCCTTTCGGTTCCACCGGGCACCCGGTAAGCATCATAAACAAGGATCACGGTTTCTCTTCTGAAGCCCTGGAAATTTGAAAGAATATCCATGAGAGAATCTCTTGCGGATTTCATATCCTTTTCAGCAAGGGATTTCAGCTCGGGGTTCGAATATATAATGTTATAGCCATCGACAAGAAGATATGCATCTTCGGGCTTGTATTCCTTTGGCGCGCGGTATTTTTTCTGAGGAGCTGAAGAGGCGGCTTTGCGCTTTCTTGCTTCCTCGGCTTTGGCATCATAACGGGGCTTCACCGGGCCGTAGGTCCGCTCAAAGATCCTGTCAAGCTCCTGAATGGTAGCATCATATGCCCTGGAGCGCTCTTCATAACTAAGCTCTTTCTCACCTCTTACATCGCTTGAACGGTAGCTTTGCAGCTTGTCTCCATATGCAGTAAGGTCTGTTTCAAAGACAGCGTCCGTATCGGAATCAGTAAGACCGCTATCCGGATTCCAGCCTGTTTCCACGTGCATGTAGTTTCTGACTTCGTCCCATGGAATAACCGTGCCGGCACCGTGGGAACAAAAGACGCTTCCGGTAGGCTGGGCAAGATCTCTTTCGGGATCGTAGCCATAGGCGGCAATTATTTCGTCGGAGTTATGACAGGGAGCATAACCGGACAGGCTAAGGTCGATTCTTCCCTGGCCATGAGTGTAGGAGATAAGTTCTCTTGCGTAGTCTCCAAGCTCGGATGCCGGAATTGTACCTGTAATAACAGCTTCGCCCTCAGCATTCATATCGGGAGGATTGCTGCTTCCGTTCATGCGGTTTATATCATTTAATGCTCGTCCAAGGCTCTCCTGAGGCAGAGTGATCTCATAATCATATACGGGTTCAAGTAGGATGCTTTCTGCCATCATAAGCCCCTGTCTCACAGCGCGCATTGTGGCTTCTCTGAAGTCACCTCCCTCGGTATGCTTTTCGTGGGCACGGCCGCCGATAACAGTAATTCTCATATCAGTAATCTCTGATCCGGTGAGAACTCCTCTTATATGGAACTCATTAAGATGGGACAAAATCAGGTTCTGCCAGTTCCTTGCAAGGATATCCGTAGGGCAGTCCAGATCAAAAACAAGTCCGCTTCCGGGTTCGCCGGGAGTGAGCATGAGATGAGCCTCAGCATAATGTCTTAACGGTTCAAAATGGCCGACACCTTCCACGGGAGCTTTGATTGTTTCTTTATATACAATGTTTCCCGGTGCGAAATCTATATCAAATCCAAATCTTTCCATGCAAAGATGCTTTAAAACTTCCATCTGTACCTGACCCATGACCTGGACGGTTATATCGCCTGTCTCGGGAGATTTTTCCACTGATAAGAGAGGTTCTTCTTCCGATAAGGTTAAAAGATCGGAATACACTTTAAAGGGATCGGCATCCTCGGGAAGAATAAGTCTTGATGACAGTATCGGCTGTAAAAGGTCCTGTGAGCCTTCACTGCTTTTTCCAAGCCCCTGTCCCGCTTTTGATAAGGACAGACCTGTGACAGCAACGATCCTGCCGGCTTCGGCTTCTTTCATCAGTTCAAATTTTTCACCGGAGTAAAGTCGTATCTGGTCAACCTTTTCAGAACCGGAAGGGAAGTCAACTATGTCTCTTGGATGCAGAGCGCCGCCTGTTATCTTCATCCATGTAAGGCGGCTGCCCTGGGAATCCCTGGAAATCTTGTACACACGTGCACTGAATTCAGCAGGATATTCCCGGGAAGCAGTAAGTGTGTCTAAGAGGTAAATGAGTTTGGATACGCCATCCATCTTAAGGGCAGAGCCAAAAATGCAGGGCACAAGCTTCCTTTCCGATGCAAGTGACTGCGCGTCATCCAGAGTTACTTTCTGCTCTTTTTCCAGATAATTATCCAGCAGCACATCATCACAGACAGCTATCTCTTCCTGAATTTCTTCTGATAAAAAGAGATCCTCCTTAATCTCTGTGGGTTCTTTGTCGGTTAAAAGCTCCGTGAAGTCTATTACATGAGCAAAAAGGTGCTCCCTTATATCCTTGAGGATGCTGTCTTTGTCAGTTCCGCTCTGATCCATTTTATTTACGAATATGAAAACCGGAACATGATAGTGCTCCAGAAGTCTCCACAGGAGTCTTACCTGGGCAGTGACCATATCTGCAGCGCTGATAATAAGTATGGCTGCATCCAGAACCTTCATGGTGCGCTCTGTCTCCGGGGCAAAATCAGCATGTCCCGGGGTATCAAGCAGAGTCACATGTGTATTTTCGGAAAAATCAAGCTCGGCCTGTTTTGAAAAAATTGTTATTCCACGGCTTCTTTCCAAAGAGTAGGTATCGAGAAAGGTATCCTTATGATCAACCCTGCCTGTTTTTCTTATTGCTCCCGTTAAAAAAAGCAGTGCCTCCGAGAGAGTTGTTTTTCCGGCATCAACATGTGCGTAAATGCCTATATTTAAGTGCTTTTTGTTAGTATTGTTTGTCTGATTCATGGAGATAATTTTAGCATATTTGGAAAAATATTAAAAAAAAAATAAAATGGGTGTTGATTTTATTTTTTGGTCGTGTTATTATACCACTTGTCGCCGGGGTGTAGCGCAGTTGGTTAGCGCGCTATCTTAGGGAGGTAGAGGCCGCGAGTTCGAGTCCCGCCACTCCGACTAAACAGAACCTTGAATTCGATTTTGGATTCAAGGTTTCTTTTTTTTCTACTGTCTTTTGTGATAAAATTACTAAAATGCAATTTATGAGGAGACAGGTATGAAAAAAATAAGGGGAAAAAATTTTATTGCTGCAGTTGTCTTCGCAACAGTTCTTGGAACGTCTTTTATTTCTGATAATAGTTTTATTTTTCCTGATTTAGAAGTTCATGCAAAGGAAGAAGAGACCACTCTTTCAAAGCCGGTGATAAACGGGCTGAATAATGCCTACAAAGGCGTGATAATAACCTGGAATGAGGTGCAGGGGGCAAAGGGATACAGAATTTTCAAACGTATGAAGTCCACACAGAAATGGACCCTCATCCGTACTGTGGCCTCTACTGCGGAGAGGAGATATCTGGATACAGATACCATGAAGGATGGAGGCCTGTACACCTACATGATCCAGGCTTTTGACGGTGATAAGGTTTCAGAGGAGTCTGATACTAAGACAATCGTCAGAGTTACCATTACAAATGCCCGAGTTACTGTTTCATACAAACAGAAGAGCGGCAGGGATATGGCCAGACTGATAAATGATTTCAGAACAGGCTCTGACTGTTGGGCCTGGAATTCAAGCAACACTCAGAAGGTTTATATAACCGGGCTGGCTAAACTCAGCTATGATTACAGCCTGGAAAAAGCGGCCATGATCAGAGCAGCCGAGATTGCTGTCAATTTCTCACATGAAAGACCAAACGGCAAGGACTGTTTCAGCGTGCTCAATGACAACGGATATAATTACACAAGCGCAGGTGAGAATATTGCCTATGGATTTAAGAGCGCAAAATCAGCTTTTAAGGCCTTTCAGGAGAACAACAACAAGTACGAGGGACAGGGCCACAGAAGAAATATGCTGAGCTCTGATTACAATGTCTGTGCCATAGGACATGTAAATGTCGGAGGAGTGAATTACTGGGTTCAGCTTTTTGCAAATACGACGGATGATTCGGATTACACAAAAAGTAAAGATTCCAAAACAAATGTGAATATTGAGATAGCTTCTGAAGACGTTTCTGTATATAATAAGACATTACAAAAGATGGGTGTGGTCTACAAGGATTATGCGCCTTCTAAAGTTAAGATTAAAACAGTGGAACCTGAAAAGAAACAGGTAACCCTTACCTTCACAAGGTCCAGGGGAGCGCTGGGATACGAAATATACAGGTCAACTAAAAAGAAGTCCGGATATGAACTGATAAAAAGGACTACAAAGCAGAATAAGCTTACTTATACGGATAAGAAGCTCGACAGAAAGAAAAAGTATTATTACTACATTGTTCCATACAGAATTGCTCATGATGAATATGTATACGGCAAAAAATCAGATGTGGTTTCTGTAAGAACCAGGTAATACCAGAAAACAGAGGTGAAGTATCGATGGATATTGGAGAACGTCAGAATCTGAAAAATGAAATAGAAGGTATAGTTGATCTCATTCTTAATGATTATTCACAGGGCAGGGATGTGGATCAGCTTGATGTTTTTAACCAGCCGGACAGAGATTCGGTGGTTGATATTGTAAAAAAGCTTTTGAGAATTCTTTATCCCGGGTATTACAGGGACAAGGTTTACAGAAGTTACAACGACAGCAACAGGATTGCCATCATTATCGAGGATGTTATTTATAATCTTCAGAAGCAGATGGCCATCGCTTTCAGACATACAAATGAGTATGAGAATGCGTCTGATGATACGCTGACCTGCGGAGCAAGATGCATTACACTTGAATTCTTCAGGAAGATTCCTCATATCAGAGAGTTGGTGGATACTGATCTCCAGGCTACTTTTGACGGGGATCCCGCAGCATTCAGCAAGGAAGAGATAATTTTATCTTATCCGGGGCTTCTTGCCAGCACCATCAACAGAATAGCGCATGAGCTTTATCTTCTTAAGGTGCCGCTTATTCCCAGAATTATGACGGAGTATGCACATTCTGTCACCGGAATAGATATTCATCCCGGTGCCACCATCGGAAGATATCTGATGATAGATCACGGAACCGGTATCGTTGTTGGTGAAACATCAATAATCGGTGAACATGTAAAAATCTATCAGGGTGTAACTATCGGTGCTCTTTCAACAAGAGGTGGCCAGACGCTCAAGGGAGTTAAGAGACATCCCACCATTGAGGACAATGTAACAATCTACGCCGGAGCATCAATCCTTGGCGGAGAAACAGTTATAGGTCATGACAGTGTTGTAGGTTCCAATGCGTTCCTTACAACATCTATTGCACCCGGAACCCGTGTCAGCATTAAGAATCAGGAGCTTCAGTTCAATAATGGGAATTTCTGATTTTTATAACCGCAACAAAGATGAAAAAATTTAATATAGCCCCTAAAGTCTGTAATGAATGTGACCGATATAGAGGATGTAGGTAATAGTATGTTTATGCCTATGTGTATCGGCAGCACAGGATGTGTCTGTATTAAGTGTCAGGGATGATGATTTATAGCTTTTATATGCAGAAAGCGTGATTGTATGGTTAGATCATTATGGTCCGGAGTTGCGGGACTTAAGACACATCAGATGAAAATGGATGTTATTGGTAATAACGTAGCTAATGTTAATACCACTTCTTATAAATCACAGCAGACTACTTTTGGAGATCTTCTTTATCAGACCACCAGAAGGGCAAACGGGGCAACGGCTACAAAGGGCGGAATTAACGCAAGACAGGTTGGTCTGGGCGCCAGAACTTCTGCAATAATGACCAATGTAGGTAAGCAGGGTTCAATCCAGAGTACGGATAATGCTCTTGATGTCAGTATATCCGGCGATTCATTTTTCATGGTGGAAAATGCCAACGGAGAAATGAATTATACCCGTGACGGTTCATTTGCAGTTGATGCACAGGGCTATCTTGTTACCAGATCAAATGGATATTATGTGAGAGGAACCGGCACAGAGGATGCTCAGGTGGGAACTCACGGCAGAATACAGATACTTCCTATAGATGATGACGGCAATCTCGAGAAGATGGCAGGAGAAGCCACAACTTATGCCAGAATCACAGGCAATATAAGCAGAACAGATACTCAGCTTAAGGATGCGGCAGGAAGAACTGTAGATCTTGAATTTTATGGAAAAGACGGCAATACTTACACAGTAAGATTTAAGTTTACAAATGCGGGCGATGATAACGATACAACCTATACCGCAAACATTACGAAAATATATGACAGCAATCATAAGGAAATTGAGGGTGGCATTGCGGATGGTACATCAGTGGCACTTTCATATGATGCCGCAACAGGTAAATTTGTAAGCGCTAACGGAGCTGAAGACGGAAAGGTACAGCTTGCCTTCCAGGGTGATGCTGCTATAGCAGGAGCTCTTACAATTGATTTTTCAGAGACCACAAACTATGCGCCTCTTAACGGACAGTCAAGCTCCAAGATTGAAGCATACAGAGGCGATAAAGAAGGTAACAATGAAGGTTATCCCGAAGGCGATATGAATGGTTTTTCAATCGGCAGAGACGGAACCATTACAAGATTCTACAGCAACGGCCAGAACCGTTTTGCAGGACGAATCGTGGTTGCTGAGTTTGCGAATGTAACAGGTCTTGCCAAGGAAGGAGAGAACCTCTATTCAGTAACAGGTAACTCCGGTGCGGCAAATCTCATGTTTGTAAACGAAGACGGTGGTTATATGACATCAGGTACTCTTGAGATGAGTAATGTGGATCTGTCCACAGAGTTCACAGATATGATTACAACTCAGAGAGGTTTCCAGGCAAACAGCAGAGTTATTACCGTTACAGATACGCTTCTGGATGAATTGAGACGTCTGAAATCCTGATGGTGTTAATGGAACATTAAAATAAGCCCGAAATGAGCCCTTTTCCAAGAGAAAAGTACCTTATTTCGGGCTTTTAATTTACAAATATTCGTTCAAGAAATGTTTAATAAAATAGGGGACATACGCCGAAATATATAGTACAATAATAGTAGAAAAGGAGAATATTGCGACAATTAGCACTCGGTACTAGACAGTGCTAACAATATGTTATATAATCGGCTACAAGTTCTTTTTATAACCAAATGGGAAGGAGATGAGGCTATATGGTAATCGTAAAAATGAACAATACTACTGTAGAGTGCAGTATTGCTGCATCAGAACTTCGTGAAATAGGCCTCACCCCTGAAGCAATCATGAATGGCGAAAAGAAAAGCTTTCCGTTCATGGCACAGCTAAACAGGGAAGTTGGCGAGCAGCTGGGTTACGATCCCGAAACGGAAGTACTCATGATGAGTAAGAATATGATGGTTGATGGAAGTGTGCGCATTTTCGCCATAAAGATGTCCAATGAGGACATTCAGAAATCCGCTGACAGGATCAGAGGTTCAGCTGAGGCTATTCTTAAGGAAATGACCCAGGAGAGAGTAGACGCCATTAAGCGTAAGACAGGCTCTGAGAAGGGTGAGGCACTCAATGAAATGATAGGTCAGGTTTCCGAGCTTATTGAACAGATATATGACCAGGATGAGGTGGAGGAGCCGCATATTGAGGCTATGGCGAAACCTCTGGTAAATATTGAGAGATATATGGCGAAGTTCGACAGCATAAATTCCGCAGCAAGGTTTGCCAAGGTATCCTATAGTTATCCGATCACGGCTTCAAAGCTTTATAAGGAAGGGGATAGTTATTATCTGACCCTTGTACTTGAGCCTGATGGAGAGAATGCAGTTTACGACCTTAGAAGGAGCGGACTGGAGTACGCAGAGGATCTTGTAATGAACTCTGCAGAACAGACACACATTGAGGAGACAGCTAAATGCATCATTAAAGAGGATGCACTGGTACATCTTAAGGATATGATATGCTAATACTTGATTTTACAGGAATATATGAGAACGAGAGTTTTGATTTCTGCAAAGAGACGGACTCTCGTTCTCTTTTGTTTTCAGAATATATAAGTCTGAAGGATATAAGCGGGACAAACTGTATATGTGATGATTTTGCCAAAGAGGAGATCAGCAGGAGATTGATGGATTTACCTTCGAAGCACAGGATCAGATTTTTTGACAATGGGAATTATCACTATATGTCCAGAATTCTGATGGAGAGTGTTAAGGAGGAAAGCTTTGACCTTATTGTGCTGGACCATCACCCTGATATGAAGTGGACGGGGTACGGTGAGATATTATCCTGTGGCTGTTGGGTGCTTAGTGCTCTTAAGGATATACCGGGGCTTAAAAATGTATATCTTATCGGTGCAGATGAAAAACTTATGGAAGAAGCTTATCAGGATAATCCTGAGATAGCGGGCAGAGTGTTTTATTTCAGGGACTTTTTGTCCTTTAAGAAAAAACTGGACGAGTCTGAAAGCGACATGGCAAAGAAAGTTTATATATCCGTGGATAAGGATGTTTTGTCTGAGGAAGAACTTATGACAAACTGGGATCAGGGAGATATGACAGCGTCGGAACTGATAGACGGACTTTCATTTTTGAAAGAAAAATTTGGAGATGATGTTATTGCTGTGGATGTTTGCGGAGAGTGTATTTTTGATGATCCGGAGGCTTTTTCTGCACGTGGTTTTACTGCGAGCAATATTTTAAATTACAAATTAATAAACGGTTTTCTGAAAACTTAATAATTTTTTCAGTATTAGGAAATATGATTACTACTCATAACACATTACAATGATATTTGGAGGCATTGTTAAATTTTCTTTAGATATAAGGGAGATTATTATGAGCAGAGAGAACAATGAAAATGCATCAATAAAAGGGCTGAACAGTGTTAAGACCAAGCTGATCTTAACAATGGTTTTACTTGTATCAATTCCGCTTATTGTGGCAATTGCAGCAAGCTATACCAGTTCAATGAATGAGGGCCTTGAGGATGCAAAAACAATCAACACCAAGCAGTGTATTGTTGTTAAAGAGCAGTTCATGACTGTTATTGATCAGCAGGTAAGAGCTCTTCAGGCTGTTGCCGGAAGTCCTTATACAATTAATTTCATTAAGGATGAGGCATCACGTAATCCCGATGAGATGAAGGCATTCCTTAATCAGGCAACAAAGCCTTTTGATGATGGAAATGCTATCGTTGTTTCCGGTGCTGATGGTATGCAGGTTGCAAGATCTGATGATGGTAATCTCTCGGATATTTCGGAAAGAGATTATTTCCAGGGTGCAATCAAGGGCAATGTATATCTTTCAGAGGTTCTTGTTTCTAAAGCGACAGGTGCCCGCATTATCGTTCCGGCAGTTCCGGTCTATGATACAGATTATTCTACAATTATCGGTATTGCTCAGAGAAGTTATGATCTTTCAATTCTTTACAAGCTTCTTACTGAGAATGTTTCTAATAGCCAGAAGGCTTATATCACAGATAAAAACGGTATTCTTATCGCTACATCAGAGTATGAGATTTCTGCTGATTCCGAAGAGGAGAACAAGAGTGACAAACAGTTCTTCCAGATGGCACAGACCATGGATTCAGGTTCTTATATAACAACAGGAAGTGACAAGAGACTTGTCTCTTTTGTTAAAGAGCCTACTACCGGATGGATTGTAATTTTCTCAGAGGATTACAATGAGACCATGGCAGCAGCCAGAAATAGTGCTCTGCTTATAGTTATTATTGGAATTATAATGATCATCGCAGCAATCGTTATATCCTTTACAATGGCTAAATCCTTCACAGGACCTATGTATGAAGTTAACAGCGCACTTCATCATCTTGCAAACGGTGAATTTGTTGAGATTGAAAAGTATAAGAACCGCAAGGATGAATTTGGCGAGATGATAGGAAACACCAACGCGGTGCTGGATGTTCTTGGTGGTATTGTTACAAATATCAAGTCCTCTGCTGTTTCTGTAAATACATCCTCTGAAGAACTTGCTGATGCGGCAAGTCAGATTTCACAGACTGCGGATGATGTCTCCAATGCAGTTCAGGAAATTGCATCCGGTGCTACACAGCAGGCTGATGAAATTCAGAGCGTAACAGAAAATGTAGGTAATATCGATACTGCTACCGGAAACGTTCAGAACAGTACAGACGATCTTTCAGGTATTGCTTCCAGAATGCAGCAGGTATCTACAGAGTCTGCACAGAGCCTCGCTGACCTGCAGCAGAGCAGCCAGAATATGAGTGATCGTATTGTTCAGATCACCGAGAAGATCGGTGCTACCAGCAAAGCGGTTGAAAACATCAATGAGAAGGTTGAAGGTATTGCATCCATCGCTACCCAGACCAATCTTCTTTCACTCAATGCTTCAATTGAGGCAGCAAGAGCAGGTGATGCAGGTAAGGGCTTCGCGGTTGTTGCTGAAGAGATCGGTAAGCTTGCTGAAGATTCCAGAAATATGGCTGATGACATCAGAAGAGAGATGGATGTCCTTCTTGCAGAATCTCAGTCTGCAGTTGAGATGGCAGCTGAAGTACAGAGAGGCAATGATGAGCAGCAGCAGGTTCTCGGAACTACAGTTCAGAGTGTAAATGCAATGATAGAGGATATTTCCTCAACTGTTGTCAGTGTTAAGAGTATTGAGACAGATGCAAATACCTGTGTTGATGCCAAGAATGTTGTGGCTGATGCCATGGCTTCACTGTCAGCGATTTCTCAGGAGAATGCAGCATCTTCAGAGGAAACAGGAGCTTCCATGCAGGAGCTGTCCGCTACTGTTACCACACTTTCCGGTTCTGCTGATTCACTTAAGAATATTGCAGAAAAGCTCAGTGAGGATATGAAGTTCTTTAAATAAAAATAAAACTTGCTATAATATATATGGCAGCCGGCATTTTCTGCCGGCTGCTTTTATATTATTCAGAGAATTTCAAAGGGGAGAGTATGGATAAAAGGATACGTGACAGGATCAAGAGGATTGAAAAGCTTGAGATAGAGCTTCTTTCTGATGAACAGATAATTGCTGAGAAAAAAGAAGTTCTGATTCTTGTGGAGGCTGTGCAGAATGAGCTTCTTAGGAGAATCATCATGATGGCAGCTTTTTCTGTTATGATAGCGATATGCGTGGTCGGACTTCTTGCAAATCCTACTCCGCTTAATCTGCTTGCAGTGCTGGTCAGCATAATGCTTATGATAGCTGCAATTGTGCAATACACGCAGAAATATCGCAATCTTTCGGATTTGTACAAGGCTGCTGACAAGTTATATATAACAGAATGAAAATAAATGATTGACAAAATGGCATGTTATAGATAGAATATCTATTGTCGCTTGCAGGAATGGCGGAATTGGCAGACGCGCACGGTTCAGGTCCGTGTGATAGCAATATCATGAGGGTTCAAGTCCCTTTTCCTGCATCTGTTCGAAATTTGGACAGGAACTAAATATGAAATGCGGAAGTGTCGGAATTGGCAGACGAGCAAGACTAAGGATCTTGTGATGGCTACATCGTGAGGGTTCAAGTCCCTTCTTCCGCACGAAAAACTGACAAAGCTTGTCTTATTATGAGACAAGCTTTTTTATGTCTCAAGAACCGCATAAAATAGGGCTTTTTATACCATCTTTATGTCTGTCATTAGCTGTCATGTTTTTGGGTAATATAATATAATTTTTATGGTATGTGATATAAATTATGATAATTAGTGTGATACTTTATGAAAACAGAAACCACAATATCTTGTAATTTTAGCTCTTGAAATCATAGGTATAGTATGATAGTATTATTTTGTAACAATTAAATATGAGACAGTGCTGAGAGATAATTTATAGCTTTTGTTATGAGTTATTTGGAAGCGTCGTTGATAGGTGGATAGTTTTCAGCATAGACACACATATGACTTATCATATCCTAACACAACTGGATATGTGGGACGGGGCTATTCATTGTTTAGTCACTTGAGTGAGTGCCGGACTCATACACAGACAAAAAGCGGGGAAAAAGTGAGACGATAACATGAAAATGTTGTTGTCTCACTTTTTTTATTTTGCTCAGAGAGGAGAAAACAATGGATAGAGCAAATCAGGATATAAGAGATGCACTTAAAAAGAGTAATGTGAAACAGTGGGAACTAGCTGAAAGATTTGGCTTATCGGCAAATTATTTTGTGATGAAGTTAAGAAAAGAGTTACCTGAAAGTGAAAAAATTAAAATGTTTTCACTTATTCAGAAAATATCTGAAGAAAAGGGGGCGAAGTTATGAGAAAGACAAACTGTGAAGAGAATGTTTCTTTGAGACTTGCAGTAAATACAAATGAACTTCCGCTGATCTTAGGATGCGGTAAAGATACCGCTGTGAAAATTGGAACAGAAGCAAGAGCGAGACTTCAGATTGGAAAAAGAGTTCTATGGAACTTAGAGAAGATTCAGGATTATTTGAACAGTGTTTCTGAAGGGTAGAGCTTATGAGTGTAAGAATTAAAGCATCTGTAATAAGGAATGTTAAGAAGAATAAAGCTATCAGGGATAAAAACACCCTTAAAAACATGGATAGACCTGAAAATATAAGGGGTGATATTCATGGCAAGAAATAGAGGATATGTCTCTATATGGAGAGATATACAAGATAATGATCTATGGAATGCTGAACCATTTTCAAAAGGGCAAGCGTGGATTGATTTGATATTAAGTGCAAATCATGAGGAAAAAACCTTTTTGCTTGGAAATGAGACTGTTAATGCTGAAGTCGGTTCTGTCATTACTTCAGAACTTAAGTTGATGAATAGATGGAAATGGGGAAAAGAAAAACTCAGGAATTATCTAAAACTACTTGAAAAACTCGGAATGATAAAACGGATACCAGATCATAAGAAGACTGTAATTATTATTTGCAACTATGCGGAGTATCAGAAAAATCAGACTATTACTCAGACTGATTTGAACGCAGAGTGCAAGGGACTTAGTGGTAATTTACAGACCGATATTCAGACCGACAACAGACCATCAACAGACTGTGAGCAGACCATGAACCATACACAAACAATAACTAAGAATAACTATACAATAACTAAGAATAAAAAGAGAGAGTCATGTGTATGTCATAAGTATGGTGAGTATGGAAATGTACTACTTAGTGAGGATGAACTGAAAAAGCTTCAGGTGGATTATCCTTCCCTTTGGAGAAATAAACTGGAAGCTTTATCAGGATATATGAAATCAACTGGGAAAAGATATAAAGATCATTATGTAACACTTAGAAACTGGATAAAAAAAGACCTAAAGGAAGGGGGTGAATCATGTGGAGTCGATAGCACAGAGGATAAAGGCAAAGTCTTCAATCCTGAAGAGTTCTTATGATTTTAGTATATGTCCAACTTGTAACGGAACAGGATGGAGACTATTTAAAAAAGATTGTTCGGAGATTTATGGAACAGAATCTTTTGTGGATTATGTTGAACCTTGTCCTACTTGTAATGGTGGACTTGCTGAAAGAGCTGAGGAAGCAAAGAAAAAGAGCGATATTCCAACTGTTTTCTATGATAAAAAATATGAGAGCTTCAACTGGAAAATATATAAAGATACATCAGGAAATGTTGTTGATATGTCTAAAACACAGAGGTTAGTTGAGAACTTCCTTCTGAAGTATCCTGAATGGAAATCACAAGGACTAGGCTTTTATATTTCAAGTAAAACAAAAGGTTCAGGGAAAAGTTATCTCGCTTCGTGTCTGTGCAATTCATTAATGGAAATGTATGCCATGAAAACAAAGTTTGTTAATGCCACAAAGCTTCTTGATATCTCACAGTCAGGTGATAAAGACTCTCCTGATGAATATAAGCGAGAGCCAATAAAACTACTTTGTAATTGTGAACTTTTAGTTATTGATGATTTGGGACAAAAAAAGAGTGCCTATGATTGGATGAACGATATTCTTTTTAGAATTGTAGATGATCGTATGACAAAAAAGTTAGTTACAGTGTTCACATCTAATCTGAGCATAGAGGAACTAGCTCTTGATGACAGAATTGTTGAGAGAATAAATAAAGTATCGTTTCCAATTAAGCTTCCTGAATACAATGTTCGCTCAAGAGAATCAAATAATGCAAAGCTCCGGTTTATAAAAAGTATGGGGCTAATGGAAGGGGGTGAATGATGAATACATATAGTGAGCGTGTCATAACAGCTTTTGCGACATATACAAAAACTGTAGACCTTGTAAAAGCAACAGGACTAAGCAAGTCCACTATTGTGAGATATAAAAAAGATAGTCATTTATTGGAACTTGCAGAGGAGAGAAGGCTTCAGGTAGTAAAAGAATCTGTCTATAAGATGCAGTCTGAATTGACTAGGTGTGTGGATACTCTAGTGCAAATAAGAGATAGTGCAGAAGTAAATCCACAAATAAGAGTGTATGCTTGCAACTGTATTATGAACCATTGTAGGGACTGGACTTTATCTGTTGATGTAATGGAGAGAGTAGAAGCACTTGAGAAGATTGGAGAAGATGATGAGTAAAAAGTGTGATGAACTTAATGATAATGTAAGGCTTAAAGAATCATTCAGACAATTCATAATAGATTATAGAAAAGCACTTGCTATTTTAATGGGAGCTGTGGATGAATTGGAAGTGATAAGCAAGGAAATAGTCCAAAATAAAACGGATTGTTCCAAAAATAAAGGGGGTAACAATATTGAGTGAGCAATATCCGCTCTATGATGAGAATACTCATATGTATTACAGATTGTTTGGTGAATATTCCAGAGAATATGAACCAACAATTAAAACGACTTTGGGTGATGTTAAAGAATCTAAACTTGCTGAGACAGCAAGCAATCAGAAGAGAATAGATGTGATTAAAAAAAACAATACACCACCTATAAAATCATGTCCATTTAAAGGGATTTCTTATACTACCGCATGCAACTTAGATTGTGCATGGTGGAGTGATTTAGGATGTCTTTTGATAAGAGATGGAGAATCCAAAATAGTTACAAAGGGTAAATGTCCAATATCGCATAGAAGTTGCGGTGAGAACTGTGCATTATTGATTGATGGGAATTGTGGATTACTAGAAAGAATAGGAGAAAACAAATGAGAAATAATTATTATGAACTGAAGAAAATTGTTGATGAAGGTTATACAGAGTGTCAAAGTACGCTTCGGGAGTATAACAAGCTCAAAAAGGAAAGAGAAGAAGGTCATTATTCATATGAATATTTGCAGTCAGAGATTCTTCCTAAAATGGATAAACTAAAGCAGAAAATTTCAAGTATTCAGGATAAAGTTAGATCAGAGTCAAAAAGAATAACGGAAGCTGAAAAAGCTGGTTTAAAAAGAGCTGATAGACTTAATCCTTCAGAATTAACAGATGATGTGAAACTTCTTCAGGGAAATCTTATCCTAGAGGAAGCTGATATAGAAGGAATACTTGAACGCAGTACAAATAATAGGACAATGACTCAGCTTGCGCTCAGATACGCTAAAGAACATGAAATGAAGATAAATGGTTATTATAATAAAGCTTCTTATAGTTCAGATAGATTGGATGAAATAAATGATGCAGTATCTATTATTGTAAAGTGGTTTGATACTGATAGTGAGAAATCATATAAAAACATTTATGATGTGATTTTTGGTGATGATTCAGGGACTTCGGAAGCATTTAGTATAAGTGAGTGATATTTATGGATAAAAGTATTATCAACAGAATTACAGCTCTTGAGAATAAAGCCCCTTCGGATATCGTTATTCATGCAATTACTTCTTCTGGTGAAATTGTGAACGAGAAAGTTAGAAATGTTATTGATAAGGATGGAAGGATAAAGGATGGTTTCAGAGGAATAAGTAATGAATCAGGGACTATTGAGAGTGGTACTAGGCTAAAGGACTTAGATAGAATTTTGGCATATATCAAGAATGAAGCAATATAAAAGGAGAACAGAGTGAAAAGAAATAATGATATAGCTCAGGTAAGCTTTTTAGCTTATGAAGCAACTTGTACAAGGTATGAACGCATGATAGATAAAGTATTTATTGTATGTATCGCTGAAGCAATAATGACATTTTTATTATTAGTAGTAGGAAAAACAAACGTGTTGCGTACATAATAATAAAGTGCCTTTATTTGATGTTTTAAGGGGGCTATTTTGAAACTTATGTAGTGTTATGGATAATAGTTTATTGACTTATAAATAAAAACGACAAATAGAGCCTTTAATGAGTTTTGTAGCAAAAAGCTCTATTTATCAGAATTATCGCGCTCCATAGTTTCAGAGATAGCCCTTTTAATAAATCCATTAACGGATTCAGAACGCTCCTGAGAGTGTAGTTTTATTTTTTCATAGTATTCTTTTGTTAGATCAAGAGGAACTCTCTTGAGTTTTTCCTTATGGTAGTTATTCAAATATTCTTTTCTATCAGTCATCACAAAACCTCTTAGTATAATCTGTCATTCATTATAACAGACTAGATGTATTAGTGTTATATACAATGTAGTTGCGTACACAACAAAATAAAGATATAATCATGTTACGTACACAACATTTGACAGATAAAGTCAATGAAAGAAAGAGAGGTAGAAAAGATGGATATGGATGCTTTTATTATGAATGTTGCGAAGGATTATTTTGATGTGGTGGGACATACTGAAGTTGAATGCAAAATAGATACAAATTTCTCAAGTGAATACTGGGAAGCTTCAAAGAAGTTTCAAGATGCACTAGACCAGTGTGTTCAATATATTGGCGAAGAAACGAGAAATAACATAGATGTTGCTTCGGCGGAAATGCTTTATCAATATGGATTGAATACATTTATAAATGGTTTCAAATATGCGCTGAAGCTTGCAGATATTAACTAAGGGGGTGAAAAATGGCTAGACAGAAAAAAACAAGTAATGGATATTACAGAAAAACTTTTATGTTTGGTGGAAAAAGATATTGTGTGTATGGAAAAGATCAGAGAGAACTTGTCGAAAAATTAGCTTTAAAAAGACAGGAACTTGAGGAAGGGGTTATAAATCATATAAACCCGACATTAAACTCATACTATGATTATTTTACAGAGGTAAGAATAAAAGAACAAAGAGAGTCAACAATCAGATCTCAAAAGGTTCAATTCAAACTAATATCTGATGTAAAAATTTCTAAGTACATGACATTTGGTGAAATGAGGATTAAGGATATTTCAAGAAGAGATATTGAGACTGCAAGGCAGATGCTTCTTGATCATGAAAAATCTCCTGAGTATTTGAATATATGCTTTGCACATTTGAATCATGTGTTTGAGGTTGCAGTAATGGACGATACGATTCAGAAGAATCCTTGTAAAGCACTCAATGTATCTGCTAATCTAAATGTAGGTCAGATGGCTCATTGAAAATTCAGTCACTCA
>CAMVLM010000015.1 GCA_947168335.1 uncultured Butyrivibrio sp.
GGTTTGCACCTTTACCACCCAAGAGGTTACGCATGGTCATGTCGCCTTCGCTAAACATGTAAACGTATTTTTTCGCCATTTCACTACCTTTCTTACCGAATCTATTCGGTAAAACCCTTTCCATTTTGCTACTATTTATAATTAACTATGGAAACATAGTAATTACTTAATTCATGCAGGGATAAAACCCTCAAAAATAAAAATGTCAAATCTCTTACGACATTTATCAAGTTCTGCCTGGCTTCTGATTGTCCAGGCAGCTGCTGTATTTCTGTACAGCCCATGACATATCATCCTTGAAATATTACCGGCATGCTGATGGTTATATGCCACGAAATCCGGTCTCGTCAGAAAATTAAAGATCAGAAACGCCAGTGCAACATATACCGGTGTATGAAGAAGTCTGTCCCCTTCATGGAAAAATTCCTCAGAGAGCTGTCCTCTGAAGACATTCCTGTGATTATTTTTGTACCAATACAATCCTAAAGGATTAAAGGATTCTATACAATATACGCCCTTATATTCACTAAGTATACTGTCAACTACCGGGCATACGGACACGTCAAATCTTTCTATCTTGAGCTCAACGATAAGCGGAACCCTGCCGTCTACCATTTTAATGAAATCCGTAAATCTCGGAATCTTCTCCTCTGAATTCAGAAGATGAAACTGTAAAAGCTCTTCATATGTATAATCAATGACTTTACCTGAAACACCAAGACTTCCATCGGGATTATGTACCGCATTTTCAGGTATCTGTCCTTCAGGATATCTCGCAACTCTGGCCAGGGTAAAATCATGAAATACCACAGGCACTCCATCCTTAGTCAGCTGAACATCAAGTTCAATGCCATATCCTGCATCCACAGCCTTCTTAAAAGCTGCCATAGAATTCTCAGGTGCATCGGATGAATTATCGTGCAGACCTCTGTGAGCATACAAATTCTGCTTAAGCAGTTCATCTGAAGCAGGCTTTCCAATTATTCTGGGCATAATAGCCATGAAATAAAGAATAACCAGAACGATCAATAAAACTAAAATCTTCAAAACATACTACCAGACTTTCTGCTGTCAATTTTTTAACACACCCTTGCTATTTTAATACCTTAAGTCTTGTATGACAAGACCGAAAATAAAAAAGTGTACCTAATTAATCATCAACATCAAAATTCTCAAGCAGACTCTTTTTTGCCCCCGGCTTTGAATCTCCGTGATTAACCATCAGCATTGTGATAAACGCAAGGCAGGAGAAAACAAAAGCGTACGGGAACAGTGCCCTGTAAGAAACATATTCCAGAAGAAATCCCGAGAATATAGGAGTAAATACCTGTGCAGCCATTGAAAATGTATAGTAAAGTCCTGTATATTTTCCAATTACGGAGCTTCTGCCCATCTCAACGACCATAGGATATGAGTTTACATTGATGGCAGCCCAGCCTATTCCAATGACCGCAAATAAAAATGAAAGTGCCGAATTATATGTTGTCATGAGTGCTGCAACAAGATAACAGATACTCATCAGTGCCACACCGGTCAGTATGGTTTTCTTCCTTCCAATTTTGGCAGATATAATACCAATCGGAATGTATGAAATAACAGCAGCAATTGTCGCTATCATAAGACAGTCTGCATAAGCGCCGTTATGAAGATCCCAGACTTCAGTAACATATCTGGAAAAAGCCGTAGTTACCGCATTATATGCTGCAAACCAAAGGAAAACAGAAAGAAGGAGGCATGCAAGACTCTTAAATACATCAGCTGAAAGAACCTCTTTGTCCTCAACGGACATGTTTTCATTTTCATCTGAAAACGCTCCGCCCTCTCCGTCAAAATCTGCAACGCCCTCTCTCACCTTGCTTATAAGCTTATTCTCCGGAATTGTCACAAATAAAACAGCAACTGTAAGCACCATGAAAACAACGATAGATATCATAAGCGGAATATAGTTGGTATCTGCCTCTTTACTTGCGGATTTAAGAAGCAACTTTATCATTACAAGTGTATAAACCGCACCAAGTGTACCCATGAGGTTGATTATTGCATTGGCCTTACTTCTGTGAGCCGCGGGTGTCAGCTCCGGCATAAGTGAAACTGCAGGTGATCTGTAAGTTCCCATGGCAATGAGAAGCAGTAAAAGTATACCTACGAATAAAATGAGATTTGTACTGAAATGCGCTGTAGTTATAAGAACAATAAGCAGAATTACAGATGTAATTGTACCAAACAGGATAAACGGCATTCTCTTGCCGATCTTTGTATCTGTTTTATCTGAAATATCACCAAACAAAGGTAAAAGGAAAAGTGCAAGAACATTATCCAAAGCCATGATAACACCGGTCAGTGTCTCCCCAAGCCCGAAATGATAAGTAAGAATTTTGGGAATTTCATTGTCGTAGAACTGCCAGAATGAACAGATTGACATAAAGGCAAGTCCTATCAAAATTGTCCTTTTATAATTCAGCTTCATTATTAATACCCCCAAATATATAAAATTATTCAAAATCACCAATTTTCATCACAATATATCTTAACATAAATATGTAAGTTTAGTTGCAATTTAATGCTTATTCTCATATAATACGAAATGTTGCAAAATGAATGTTATATGCGAGGTTTTTTTATATGATAAGTGCTAATAATGTTACACTGCGTGTAGGAAAAAAGGCTCTTTTTGAAGATGTTAACATCAAGTTCACCGAGGGAAACTGTTACGGAATCATCGGTGCAAACGGTGCCGGTAAGTCAACTTTTCTTAAGATTCTCTCCGGCAAACTCGAGACCACTAACGGAGATGTAACAATAACTCCCGGTCAGCGTCTTTCTTTCCTTGAGCAGGACCATTTTAAATATGATGAATTCACTGTTCTTGATACCGTAATCATGGGTAATGCCCGTCTTTATGAGATCATGAAGGAAAAAGATGCCATCTATGCAAAGGAAGATTTTTCCGATGAAGACGGTATCCGTGCCAGTGAGCTTGAAGCAGAATTTGCAGAAATGAACGGATGGGAAGCTGAATCCGATGCAGAAAGCCTTCTCAACGGACTTGGTATTGAGACAGAACTTCATTACAAGCAGATGAATGAGCTTGATGGTAATCAGAAGGTTAAGGTTCTTCTTGCAAGAGCGCTTTTTGGTAATCCTGATATCCTTCTTCTGGATGAGCCTACCAACCATCTTGATATGGATGCTATCGCATGGCTTGAAGAGTTCCTTATTAACTTTGAGAACACAGTCATTGTCGTATCCCATGACCGTTACTTCCTTAATAAAGTATGTACATATATCGCCGATATCGATTATGGTAAGATCCAGCTTTATGCAGGTAACTACGATTTCTGGTACGAATCTTCACAGCTGATGATCCGCCAGATGAAAGAAGCTAATAAGAAGAAAGAGGAACAGATCAAAGAGCTCAAGGAATTTATTGCCCGTTTCTCTGCTAACGCAAGTAAGAGTAAGCAGGCTACTTCACGTAAGAGAGCTCTTGAGAAGATCGAGCTTGATACAATTAAGCCCTCTTCCAGAAAATATCCTTACATTGATTTCAGACCTGACAGAGAGATCGGTAACGAAGTTCTCACTGTTGATGGTATAAGCAAGACAATAAATGGCGAGAAGGTTTTGGACAATATCTCATTCGTTGTACAGCACGACGACAAGATTGCTTTTGTCGGTGGTAACGAGCTTGCCAAGACTACTCTCTTCCAGATTCTTACAGGTGAGATTGAGCCCGATGAGGGAACATATAAATGGGGTGTTACAACATCACAGGCATATTTCCCCAAGGATAACTCTCACGAGTTTGACAATGACTACAACATTACGGAATGGCTCACCGGTTATTCTGAAATCAAGGATGTAACCTATGTCCGCGGCTTCCTCGGAAGAATGCTCTTTGCAGGTGAGGACGGTGTTAAAAAGGTCAAGGTTCTCTCCGGTGGTGAGAAGGTTCGCTGCATGCTCAGTAAGATGATGATCAGCGGTGCCAACTGTCTTATCTTTGATGAGCCCACCAACCACCTTGACATGGAATCTATCACAGCACTTAACCAGGGTATGATCAAGTTCCCCGGCGTTGAGCTTTTTGCCTGCCGTGACCATCAGGTAGTACAGACAACAGCAAACAGAATAATGGAAATACTCCCCGACGGAACACTTATTGATAAGCGTTCCACATATGATGAGTATCTTGAAAGCGACGCTATGGCCAGAAAGCGTACTGTTTATAGCACCAACGAGGATGAGGATAATGACGACTGATATTTCTTGTAAAGTTTTCGGCATCCTGTCCTGTTAGCCGCAAAAGCTTTACAATGATAATATAAACATCAATTTTTATGTGTATGCACAAAGGAGGCAATATGAAGGAGTATAGTCCGGTAAAAGAAGGTAAGGTAAGAGAAATCTACGATACAGGTGATAACCTTATCATGGTAGCAACTGACAGAATTTCAGCTTTTGATGTAATTCTTAAAAACAAGGTTGAGAAAAAAGGTACTGTCCTTACCCAGATGTCAAAGTTTTGGTTTGATTACACCAAAGATATTGTAGCAAACCACATGATCAGCACAGACACCGCTGATATGCCTGAATTTTTCAGAACTGAAGAGTTTACCGGCAACAGCATGCTCTGCAAAAAGCTCACAATGCTTCCTATCGAGTGCATCGTTCGCGGATATATAACCGGTAGCGGTTGGAACAGCTACAAAGAGAACGGCACAGTTTGTGGAATCAAGCTCCCCGAAGGTCTCAAAGAATGTGACAAGCTTCCTGAACCCATCTACACTCCTTCCACCAAGGCTGAGATTGGTGATCACGATGAGAACATCGATTTCGAGCGTTCAGTAGAAGTACTTGAGAGAGACTTCCCCGGACATGGTCAGGAGTATGCTGAGAAACTTCGTGATTACACAATTGCTCTTTATAAAAAGTGTGCTGACTACGCTCTCACTCGCGGAATCATCATTGCTGATACAAAATTCGAGTTTGGTCTCAATGAAGATGGCGAGGTTGTTCTTGCTGATGAAATGCTCACACCTGACAGCAGCCGTTTCTGGCCTGTAGAAGGCTACGAGCCCGGTAAGTCACAGCCTTCATTTGATAAACAGTTTGTTCGTGACTGGCTTAAGGCAAATCCTGAAAGTGACTACAATCTTCCTCAGGATGTAATTGACAAGACTATCGCAAAATACGAGGAAGCGTACGAACTTCTTACAGGTAAAAAGCTATAATATAAACGGGGTTGCCTGTTGATCATATGATCAACAGGCAACCCCGAATTTTTTATCGGTGCTGTACTGAAGTTCATAACCCTTAACCGTCTTGGCAGCCTTTTTCCAGGTTATTTTCATTGATTTGTTTTTTACAGATATCTCCTTAATAGCCGGTGTCTTTATTGTTTTATCAATGCTCTCGGAAGTCTGTGAAGAATTGTTTTCATTCGAATTGACCTTTCCGGGTTTCTTTTCGGAACTATCAGAGGGCTTTTTATTATCTCCCGGAAGCGGAATCGGATCCGGAGCAGAATCATCCTTCACTGCTTTTTTTGCACTCGAAGCAGGTACCACAACATAAACAGGTTCTGAATTAGCATATAGGTTCATATTCGATGTAAGCAGGATTAGCTCTACTTCTTCTTCCTTTTCAGCACAAGGCCAGGTGAATGTATTGGATTCTCCCCTACTGGCAATCGTCGTACTTCTTCTATTTACAAGTACCCCGCCTATAGCCTTTGCGGTTTTTGACCAGCTGATTTCATAGTGGTCATTATTCACAATTTTAACCTTACCATTTTTGGGGGTATCAATTCTTTGGGTGAGCGTTATACTTTTACTTGAAATAACGTTCTGCGCATTTCTTTTATAATGCCAAAGCTCCGCACAGAACGAAAATGCTTCTTTATCCGGTGACCCAATTATATAAAGGCTTATTATAGCTGCCTATGATTCCTGATCAATTCCAGACACTCAAAGGGAACAACCATACGTCCTGTTCCGGAGCCAAGCTCTATATGCGGCTTGTTAGCGCCATGAAAATCAGAACCTCCGCTGATAAGAAGATGATATTTATCCGCAAGAGCTTTAATATCCCTCTCATCCTGGGCTGTATATGTACCATAGATAGCTTCTATTCCCATAACGCCTGCTTCAGCAAGTTCACTTACAAGCTGATCCATCGCCTCTTTACCAAGTCCATATAAAACAGGATGCGCAAGAACCGGAATTCCTTTTGCCTGTAGTATCTGCTCTATTGCCATCTGAGGTGTAATCTTCTCCCTCAGAACATAGCAGGGACAGTGGTCACCTATATATCTGTCGAAAGCCTCTTTAATACTGGTGGTATACCCCTTCTTGTAAAGAAGTCTTCCAAAGTGCGCTCTTGTTATAACAGCACCCGGATTTTCTTCCACCAGTTCCTCATAGGTTATAGGCATTCCCGCATCCGTAAGTTTCTGACACATCTTTCTGTTTCGCTCTATTCTGGATTCTATAAAGCCCTGAAGTGACGCCCTGTATTTCTCGTCCTTATAATCAATATATAAGCCAACGACATGAACGTCCTTGCCGTTTCTTACAGTTGAATACTCAATTCCGGGAATAACCTCCAGATCCGGATATTTTTCTCCCTGTCGGATTGCCTCATCAAGACCATCAACTGTGTCATGATCAGTAAGAGCTATAGCTGACAATCCCTTTTCATGAGCATGGTCCACAAGCTCTGCCGGAGAAAAAGTACCATCTGACGCTGTAGAATGAGTGTGAAGATCTACCGTTTTCAAATTTCACCTCCCATAAATTCATATAATAAACACGTCTCATTATAACATATTTATATTATCGTTTTTTCGCCCCTTTACCGTTTTGCACAAACATGCTATAAAAATACTCGTGTGACTGTTAGAAAATACACACAGATTTTTGAGGAGAAATTATGAGCAAGATTTTTTTTACAGATTTGGATGGAACACTTCTTACTTCAGATAAAAAGGTAAGCCCTGCAACTATGAATGCACTTAAGAACTTTACCGAGGCAGGCAATCACTTTGCCATAAGTACAGGCCGTGCCCTTGACAGCGCCAAAACCGTTCAGAAAGAAAATAACCTTTTCTTCCCCGGAAGCTACCTTATAGCATATAACGGTTCTGAGATTTACGACTGCGATACCGGGAAAGATGTATACAGAACCGGAGTACCATTCGACCTGGTACCTGAAATATTCCGCATGGCAAAGGAATATGGAATCCATTGTCATACCTATAATAATGATCATATCGTAACTCCGGCTGAGGACGAGGAGCTCACTTATTACAGAAGAGTAATACACACTCCTTATATTGTTGCAGATGACATACTATCCAATCTGTCCGATGTCCCTTGTAAAATAATCGGAATCGAACTCCACGACAGAGCAAAAATTGAGCGCTTTAAATCTGCAGTCGAAGAAATGTCAAATGACAGACTCACTCTTCTTTTCTCAAATCCTTACTACCTTGAGATTTTCAACAAGGAAGCCGGTAAAGGGAGTGCGGTAACAAGACTTGCGAAGCACCTGAATATCCCAATTGAAAACACCATAGCTGCAGGTGATGAAGAAAACGATATCTCCATGATAGAAGCTGCCGGTACAGGAGTTGCCATGATAAATGCCGTGGATGCCGTAAAAAAAGCCGCCGATGTCATTACCAAAACTGATAACAACAACGACGGTCTGGCACCGATATTACTTAACGCATAATGCAATATTACAAAATCCGTGCAGGCTTAAAATCAAGATAATCACCTGACACCAGGCTGTATTTTACACCATTCACATTACCAAGGAGAGAGTCATGAAATCTCTCCTTTCCATGGCAGTGCGCGTATATCACCTGTTCCACTCCGTACGCCTCTGCCATAAATGTGAATCTGCTGGTCTTCTCCCACATGGATGTCGGCGGATAGTGGAGAAACATTATATATTTCTCAAAGCCTGCTTCTCTGGCTGCTTCAAAGGATTTCTTAAGTCTCTTGGCCTCTCTCTCAACAAGCATGTCTGCATGTTCTATTGTATCCAGGCCTTCATAACAGTATCCCTTGGTTCCTACAATTGCATAATCTTCATAAGGATAAAAATTATTCTGCAAAAACAAAAGCTTACCCTTGAACCTGTCATTTAACATCTGGGTTTTTTTAGCATTCCAGAAATTATCATGATTACCTCTGATAAGGATTTTCCTACCGGGAAGGGATGAAATAAATTCCAGATCCATCTGACAGTTATCCAGTCCCTTACCCCAGCTGTGATCCCCCACAAGTACAAGAGTATCATCTTCGCTTATAAGCTTATTACAGTTTTTTTCAATTTTCTTTTCATGGTTTTTCCACACCTTGCCAAAAATGTCCATTGTCTTATCTGACTGAAACGCAAGGTGCAGATCCCCAAGTGCATATAATGCCATTACTTCTTTTCCTTATCAGCCTGCGTATACAAGCTCATCAAAAAGATCATCTATCTTTTTTCCACCTATTTCTGCAGGATATGTACTGCTGGAATAATTAAGTCTCATATATCTTCCATCTTCAAGTTCCACATCAACATATGTCTTAAGATCAGTGAAGACAGGTCTAAGCTTGGTTCCTGCAGGTATAACTGTACCGGGAGAAGTAATCTCTCCATTGTACGTAATGATATCTCCAGAGATTTCTTCCTTTGTCGTAATGGAGAACTCATCGCTTATAGATGTAATTTTTCTTCTCTCGTCATTGCACTCAGGCATTCCATCAGTGCCAACATGCCATGAAGTACTTGCAGAAAAAGTTCCCAGCATATCTGAATACTCTCCAAATCTCATATTATCCGGATTTGTAACCAGTGCCTGAGCATATGCCTGCAATTCAGTTCTTTGTTCACCACAGTATGAAAAATATGTCTCACCGACTTCAACCGGTTTCCCTGATGAAACATCAAATACAACCCACTCATTATGGTCATCCAGTCCGTATGTCTGCAGATAGATATAATTACGGTTATCATCTGTTTTTACATAGTAAACCTTGATTCCGTCCTCAACATACAGATAGTCAACATCCTGTGATACTGATTCATTATCAATTGTAAGAGTTACTCCTGTGGCATATTCATAATCACCGTCATAGTACTTATACTCCATATTCAGTGTCTCTAACTGACCATCTCCGTCAATATCAAGCTTTAAATTGTAGGGCATGCCAATGTCCTGAATAAAGCCTTTTCCCGCTGAAGGCAGATAATTACTGTTAAAAATCTCAGGGTTCTCATTATATCCGATGCAAACATCTGTTGCTCCGTCTGCATATGATCCAAGTGTGTAAACTGAGAAATAGAAATGTATTCCCTGATTGGTCAGATACCAGTTATAAGGGAAAATATAATTATCCCCTGTAGAATCCTTCGTATAAGTATCAAGGTTCATGTCAAAGCCCAAAAGCGCATCATCTAAATCAACATATGAATAATCAGGATCCTCAAAACGTGTATCTGACTCCTGGATTTTTGTCTTAAGAATTCCCCTCAGGGTATCGTTATCAGTATTTAATACATCTCTGATATTAAGTACTTTTCCTGTAGATACATCAAAGTTCCTGGTATCAATTGTATAATCTCCATGAGCTCCACCCATGTATGTAAATAAATACTTATAGTAGCTTAAAACCTTATCATCTGCTCTCTGAACCCTGAGTTCCTGTGTGTCAGTATATGCCTGAGAAAAATCACTCTCTTCATACATATTCTTTGCTTCCTCAGTCAAAGAATCATAGCTTGACTGGAAGGTCTTTTTAGTGTCGTTATATTCATCAATAAGTGCCTTGTTAAGCAGAGGGAATTTATCTGCATAGTCCTTTGTAATCACAATTGACTCATATCTGCCATGATAAAGATCAGTATATTTTCCATCATCACTGTATTTGTTCTGAGTATCACCAATAAGCGCATATTCCGGAATACTATCAGCTGAAATATTATTTTCTGCTGTTACTTCTGTGCTATTATCAGAAGAATCCTTAGCCTCATCTGACGGTCCCAAAGGTACTACCTTCTTAATAATCCCGTCAGCAGCTCCATTTTGAGCATTAGCTGAAGCTGATCCGGTATCTGAAGATTCTGTACCGGCAGCATTGCTCTGATCCTGATCCGTGGATGCTGCTGCATCTGCTGTGCTCTGAACGTCTGCCTCCTGGTTATCCTTCTTAGCTTCTTCCATTGCCTTATCTACAATGGTATTCCCCACGCCCTTAAACTTTTCAGTTACTTTTTCCTGAACTTTCTGACTGCAGCCCGTCATGGAAAATGTCATGACAAGCGCCAGTAAAATACAAACTTTTTTCTTCATAAAACGTCCCCTTTCAAACGATTTCCTCAAGCTATTATACACAATTTTCTGCAAAAAAGAATAAACGTATGGCTATTTACCAATAAAAAAGGGAAAGCAGCAAAAATATGCCGCCTTCCCGATACATTTTTAAACAAATCCAGCTTCTTGCTTCAGCCCTCAACAATAAGATATCTTCCGTCTCCTATATCAAATACCTCAGCTGCTTCAAGCACATCACCTTCACCCGGATCCATGCCCTCATCCTCAAAATATTCCTCGACTTCTTCCGGTGATTCCACAACAACAGCCATACAATCCTCTAAAAAAGCTTCCGCTTCCTCAAGACTGTCTGCCACCGGTTCACTAAAGAGCTGTCCCTGATTTTCAAGAAAACAATTCAGCACGGCATCATCATATTCATGCATAATCTGCTCACTTTCCCGCAGGTCGATGTGGAATCAACATGCGCACTAAATTAAATGATTTTTCTTCATCTCCTGATAAAGTCTCGAAACCGGAAGTCCAACAACATTGTTGTAATCCCCGGTTATTCCCTTTACATATTTGCCGAAGATTCCCTGGATTCCATACGCACCCGCTTTATCATAGGGTTCATCCGTATCCAGATATGCATTTATCTCATCATCATCCATCTGATAAACCTCAACATCCGTGCATTCATGGAATGTAAAGCTTTTACTGCTTTCATTATTTCCATATATAACCGTTACTCCGGTATAAACCTGATGGAGGTCACCCTGGATGCTTCTGATCATTTCTTCTGCATCACTTCTGTCCTTTGGCTTTCCTAGAATCTTCTCACTATATGATACAACGGTATCCGAGCCAATTACAACGAGGGTGTCTGTATTATCTCTTAAAAGTTTATGAAAAATCTCTTTAGCTTTTTGCTCTGATAAAGAGCATACCACCTCAGAAGGAACAGTGCTTTCGATTATTTCCTCCCCTGTAGCGGGAATTATTTCAAATTCAAAGCCAAGGCTTCCAAGTAACTCTTTCCTTCTTGGTGAGCCTGAAGCCAGGATGTATCTGTAATTCATAAAAACCTCGTGTGCCGCTTTTTATAGTCCATGATCGTCTCTGTATTCAGGCTCAAAGACTCTGCTCTCTGTGATATCCCTTGGTCTTGCCTGATCAGTAGCTTCTCTACCAAACAGTTTCTGGGAGTTCAGAGCATCTTCTGTTGACCTTGACGTATTCACCCTTTTCATTCATTACATGAGCTTTAACATTATCTCTTAACTCACAGTCAAGAATATGCCACAGTTTTTCTCTAAGCGTCGGATTTTCAACAGGGAACATGATCTCAACACGTCTCTCGAGGTTTCTCGGCATCCAGTCAGCACTGGATGCGTAGTACTCTGGACTGCCGCCGTTTTCAAAATAGAAAATACGACTGTGTTCTAGGAAATTACCTACTATTGACTTAACCGTTATATTATCACTGACACCTTTGATCCCTGTTCTTAAGCAACAGATTCCGCGGACAATAAGATCAATCCTGACGCCCGCATTGCTTGCTTCATAAAGTGCTGCGATAACATCCTTGTGACAGATTGAATTCATCTTTGCAACAATATGCGCAGGCTCTCCTGCCCTTGCATGATCTGCTTCTCTGTGAATAAGGTCCAGAATTCTGTCCTTAAGCCACAAAGGAGCAATTGTCAGCTTATTCCATGCCAGCGGTTCTGAATAACCGGAAAGCATGTTAAATACAGCGGTTGCATCCTCGCCGTAAGCTTCTGCACATGTAAACATGCCAACGTCTGTATATAACTTGGCTGTGGAATCATTATAGTTACCTGTTGCAAGGTGAACATAACGTCTGATTCCGTCCTCTTCCTTACGAACAACGAGTGTTATTTTGCTATGAGTCTTCAATCCCTTCAGACCATAAATAACGTGACAGCCTGCTTTCTCAAGCATCTTAGCCCATACGATATTGTTTTCCTCATCGAATCTGGCCTTAAGCTCAACCAGAACCGAAACCTGCTTGCCGTTATCTGCGGCCTTGGCAAGAGCTGCAATAATAGGTGAATTACCACTTACTCGATACAGTGTCTGTTTAATTGCCAGAACCTGCGGGTCAGTTGCCGCTGTCTCGACAAACCTGACTACCGGATCAAAGCTTTCATAAGGGTGATGCATTAAAATATCACCCTCTCTTATACACTCAAAGATATTTCTGTCGGCAGGAAGCTGAACAACAGCTGCAGGGCTGTCATAGCCGTGTTCTTTGAGATAATCGAATCCCTCCATGCCATACATTTTCATCAGGAATGTCAGATCCAAAGGTCCGTCTATTGTGTAGATTTCTCTCTCTTCTACACCAAGTTCACCTGTTATTATTTTAAGAAGTCTTTTATCAAAGCCCTTCTCGATTTCCAGTCTGATAGCCTGTCCCCACTGACGGCGTTTAAGCTGTTTCTCGATTTCCTTCAAAAGATCTTCAGCCTCGTCCTCATCGATGGACAGATCGGCATTTCTTCCTACCCTGAAAGGATAGCAGCAGACAATATCATAATTAAGGAACAGCTTATGGATATTTCTCTGAATTATCTGCTCAAGAAGCATTACCTTTCTTACACCGCTGCTCTCGGGAATCTCCATAATTCTCGGAAGAACTGAAGGAACCTGTACCATGGCAAGTTCAAGGTCGTCACCTTCCTCTTTTCCTTTTACAAGGGCTCCGATATTCAGTGTCTTGTTTCTGATCAGCGGAAATGGTCTTGAAGAATCAACTGCCATGGGAGTAAGAACAGGATAAACAAAATCATCAAAATAGCGGTCGATATACTCGCCTTCATCCTCTGTAAGCTTCTTATAATCCTGAACTACCTCAATACCATTCTCCTTAAGTCCCGGCAATAACAAACGATTGTATATCTGATACTGCTGATTTACAAAATCATGCACTGCATCAGTGACAGCGTCCAGCTGCTGCTTTGGTGACATTCCCGCTATATCCGGCTTTTTGTAGCCCGCATGGATCATATCTTTAAGTGATGCAACCCTGACCATGAAAAACTCATCAAGATTGCTGGCTGTAATACTCAGAAATTTAAGCTTTTCAAAAAACGGATTACTCTTATCCCTGGCTTCAGAAAGACATCTCTCATTAAACTGAAGCCAGCTGAGTTCACGATTTATATAATAATCATCATTGTAAAAATTGATGTGGTCAGGTGTTTTTGAAGTCTGATTTTTCTTTCCTGCCATGCTCTTTCCTCACTTTCAGCTTTTATAATATCAATTATCTGGCCTGTCTCTTCTGTCTGATAACCGGTTTAATTCCGTAAACCTGTTCAAAGAAGTCTGCTCTTGCTCCGAACAGACCACGCTCCAGCGAAATGTCCGCCATGGTATCAACCGTTATTTCCAGTTCGTTATCCTTAACGGAAACCTTAACATTCTTGAATTTTTCCTTATGAGTTCTGTCAAGTCCGTTAGCAAGTCTCAGAATGGCTGTAAGCTTGGCAATAGTCAGATATGCATCATGATCAATACCTCTGAACCTGTAACCTCCATCCTTGAAATACTCAAAATCATCATGATTAAATCTCACAACGTTTGCCACGATCGCTCTCTCAATATGTGACACTCCTATGATCTCAGTGGACATAATGATGTTGTAGGAACAATCTCCCAGATTAACCATGCTTATATATTTTCCACAGTCATGAAGTATGGTACACAACTGTAATAACAATCGTTCTCTTTTTCCAAGGCCATGTATTCTCTTAAGACTGTCAAAAATACTAAGTGCTATTGTCTGTAGTGTTTCAGATCTTGATTTACTTCCCATGTATCTGTTGGAGATATTCTGTGCACAGGCTACAATATCCTGTTCGAAGTCATGGGTAGTCTTTATATACTTCTTTCTCTCAGCATATTCATATGCAATACCGTCACAAAGAACTCCTCCAGGAGCCCAAATGGTCTCGGTCTTTAATGCATTACAGATGTTACTTACAAGAAGTCCCGACACATATATCAGCGGCAGATTATCCTGGGGCAATCCCAATTCTTTGGAAGTCTCTGCCATAGACCTTTTGGTAATGCCTGAGAAATAATCCACAAATGCTCCTGCCTTGGCATAACCCTGTTTATCCATACCCAGCTTAACCCTTTTCAAAACAGGTGCTACATAATCATCAAGCAGGATAATATTCTGCACCTTTTTGTCCTTCAGATGCATCTTGATAAATACAGCAAGCTGAGATTCAACAAGTTCCTGCATAAGTGCAGGATATTTGCTGTATCCTGCCTGAACGCTCCTCAATGTGGAATGAAGTCTCAGGACACCGAGTCTTAGCTGCTGCGTAGTAACAAGAGTGTCGTTATCGAACAGTGAAATCTGAATACTTCCACCACCTACATCAACTATGGCAGTAGGCTTTTCCAGGAAGCTTGAAAATTCATCATTATTAAGGGCTACTGCTTTATAATCAAGGAACCTCTGCTCTGAGTTACTGAGAATATCAATCTCTATTCCGGTTCTCTGTCTTAAAAGCTCAAGAACTGTATCTATGGCTCTGGTCTCTCTCATGGCACTTGTTCCGTAGGCCTGATATCTGCTTACACCATAGCCATCCATTATCTTGCCATACTCATTGAGGATTCTTATAAGCTCATCCATATGAGTTGACGATATCTGCCCCGTAGCATAGGTCTCCGTTCCAAGATCGATCCTGTGCCTTACATGATCAATCTCCTTAACGCCCTTCTTCGGGGACATTTCAAAAATCTTCATCTCAAGTTCATATGAACCAAGGTCAACCGCTGCAAATAAGTCCACTGCCATAAGAATGCTGCCCTTTCTTTTTTATATCTGTCCTAAAAGATGATCAATAAACTGCTGTGCTGTGCGTCCTGACAATCCTCCGTGGCTCATTTCCCACTTTTGGGCTTCAGCAACAAGAACGCTTTCATCCATCTCTATGCCTTCCCTTTTGGCAAGAGTTCTGACAATTTCATCAAATTCTTTCTTTTCAGGTGCTCCGAAGTATATGGTTACACCAAATCTGTTTGCGAGAGACAACTTCTCCTGAACTGTATCATTCCTGTGAAGGTCATCATCAAGCACTGCAGGCTTATCCTTAAAGCTCTCTCTTATCAGATGTCTTCTGTTGGAGGTTGCATAAATAAGTACATTCTCGGGCTTCTTCTCAAGTCCGCCCTCGATGACTGCCTTCAGATACTTGTAATCTGTCTCGAATTCCTCAAAGCTAAGATCATCCATATAGATTATGAATTTGTAATTTCTGCCCTTGATCTGAGCAATAACATCATTAAGATCCTTGAACTGGTGCTTATATACTTCAATTATTCTAAGTCCCTTGTCATAGTACTCATTGGCGATAGCCTTGATACATGATGACTTACCGGTTCCTGCATCACCATATAGGAGACAGTTATTTGCCTTTTTCCCTGCAACAAAAGCATCGGTATTCTCTATAAGCTTCTGTTTGGCAATCTCATAACCAACGAGGTCCTTAAGCTGGACATGTCTGATATTCCTTATGGGTTCGATTCTTGTTTCATCATCAACATGTCTTATTCTGAATGCCTTATGAAGACCAAATTTACCTACACCATACTGGCCGTAAAATGAAGCAAGTTCATCAAGCATCTCCTCAGCATCCTTGCAGGCTGAAAGTGTATCAGCAAGCTCGCATATGCGGTCTCTTACCCTGGTGTTGTAAATCTTACTTTTTATCTCACCTGCCTGATAATCCAGTAAAACAGAAAACTCGGGCACATGAAGCCTTTTTGTCATTTCAGAGAAATCAATATCAAACCATTTCTTGAATCGCTTTAAATCACAGAGAGCAAGATCTCTCAATGAGCCGCCCATCTCGCCGCGAATCTCCGTCGCATGGCTGTAGGCATTCTCGTCTGACACAAGAAGCAGAGTCAAAAAGCAATGCCAAAGATTACCATAGAAGCCTCTTCTAGCGGATTCGTTTATAAGAATATTCATAGCCTCATGAATAAGAGCTATCTGTTCGTCATTGCTGTATACCTCTGACGCCTTCTTAGCATCAGCAAGAAGAATAAGTATATCCCTTAAATAGCTCTGGTCCTCGGTGGCATTTCTGAAAAGAATAAGTTCGTCATCCCCTACTATTTCATCACTGTATGCAAGTATGGAAGCAGGATCACCGGATGCGCCGTCATCAACGATGCCCTTGTCTGCAAGTCTCATGTATTGACTCTTCCTGCTCACTTCCATTATCTTTTCAAAAAGCTCGCCGACATATTCCTTGTTTTTTTCTTCCTTTGCCAGGCTCTGAACCTTCTGCAGCTTGATATTTTCACGTTCCCTGTCAAATACGTTCTTGCCGTTTTCAATCTTGTAGTCGGCAATCTTCTGAGCCACATCCATTCGGCTCTCTATGAGATCGACCAGTTTCTCATCAATCTCATCAATATTCTCTCTTAACTCGTCTAAATTCATAATTAGTATTCTCCACACATTTTACTAACATAATATCACAACTGCGCCATTTTAGACACTTTTCGTGTACATAAATAAAAATAAAAATACACTAAATTTAAGTAAAAACCTGAAAATACATGATATACTTTAATCAGGATTAATGGCGTCTATTTGTACTTATAATAAAAGGGACAAAAATATGGAAAACAAAAAAGCTATTATAATCTTCGCTATAGTACTGGTCATTGTTTCAGGATTATCCATTTATTTTTTCATCAGCAGTCAGGTTCCCATGAACGATGAATTCACTGTGGGAAACACCGCAGGTAATCTGTATAACAACGGCCTTTTTTTAGAGATGAACGGAAAGGTGTATTTCTCCAATCCGCTGGGTCATGATTGTCTTTATTCCATGAACCCTGATGAAACAGACTTAAAAGAGCTTACTGTCATGGCGGTAAAAAATATCGCAGGCGCCGGCAAGTACCTCTATTTTTATCTTGATAAATCAAACACTTCTCTCTCATCCGGAATCGGCGGACTGGGTAAAGTATCTACATATTATGGTCTCTACAGATGCGATCTGGACGGAGATAATCAGATCCTTCTGGATCAATGTAAGCTCTCTGCTCTTCAGCTTGTGGGAAGCAGAGTCTACTACACACTTCCTCTCGGTGAAGACGCAGGTGTCCACAGCATCAGAATCGATGGCAAGGATGAACAGCATATAACTTCCGAGCCGTTTAATCCTTCATGCGTTCAGGATGGTAAAATCTACTATTCCGGCATTGATCTTGACCACAATCTTCACTCCTTCAATACGCTTTCAAACGGAGCCACATCCACTATACTTGACGGAAATATCTGGCAGCCGATAATAAGTGGAGGATATGTCTATTACATTGACGCTGCACGCGACTACTGCATCTGCCGCACAAGCCTCGGTACAAAAATCACCCAGGTTCTCACAGATGCCAGAGTCGATTTCTATAATATGAATGAATCATATATTTTCTATGCAACCTCAGTTTCCAACCATCCTGCCCTCTATGTAATGAGACATGACGGTTTAGGAAAAGCAGTTGTTGCAGAAGGAATTTATCATTCATTGAGTCTAACTTCAAAATATCTTTACTTTAAGCCCTACGACGTTGAAAACGTTCTTTTTCACGTGCCCGTGGATGGCTCTGCCCCTGTTAGCACATTCCTTCCGTATACAGAATAATCCATAAAAAAATATTACCCTAGACATCTTCTCCCAATTGTTTATAATGGAACAGAAAACAAAAGCATATAGTTTTACGGGAGAACAAAATCTATGATTAACAATCTAAGGCACATGCTCAGGCCTCTGGATTTCTCCGTCGAAGAGCTTGATAACCTCTTTGATGTAGCCAATGATATTGAGAAAAACATGAGTGCCTACTCACACAAATGTGATGGCAATATCTTAGCCACCTGTTTCTATGAACCCAGCACCAGAACAAGACTCAGTTTTGAAACTGCAATGTTACGACTTGGAGGTCAGGTTATCGGTTTCGCCGATGCATCCAGTTCTTCCGTTTCAAAAGGAGAAAGTGTTGCTGACACTATCAGAGTTATTTCCAGTTTTGCTGACATCTGTGCCCAGCGTCATCCCAAAGAAGGCGCGCCAATGGTCGCAGCAGCTAATTCAACCATTCCGGTTATTAATGCAGGTGATGGCGGTCATCACCATCCTACTCAGACTCTTACAGATCTTCTCACCATCCGTTCATTACATGGTTCATTAAATGGTTTCACTATCGGTTTATGTGGTGATCTTAAATTCGGCAGAACCGTTCATTCACTGATTAACGCACTGGCACGCTATAAGGATATCCATTTTATTTTCATATCACCAAATGAACTTAAGGTGCCTGATTACATTATTGAGATGCTTACAGACCGCGGAATCTCCTACGAAGAAGTGATAAAGCTTGAGGATGTCATGGACAGACTTGATCTGCTCTACATGACAAGAGTTCAGAAAGAAAGATTCTTCAACGAAGAAGACTACATACGTCTTCGTGACTTCTACATTCTGAATGAAGAAAAGATGGCTCTTGCCAAGAAGGATATGCATATCCTCCACCCGCTTCCCAGAGTTAATGAAATCTCTGTTGAAGTAGACAAGGATCCAAGGGCAGCTTACTTCAAGCAGGTTCAATACGGATTATATGTACGTATGGCGCTTATCCTCACACTGCTTGATAAAACAGATGCTCACATGAATCAGAACCTTTTGAGGGTGTTTTAAAATAGTATTAAGGAGATGAATCCATGTTAAATGTAGGAAAAATAGAAGAAGGCTTCGTTCTTGACCATATCAAAGCCGGCAGAAGCATGCAGATATATCACCATCTTGGACTTGATAAACTTGACTGTACTGTTGCCATTATCAAAAATGCCAAAAGTAATGTAATGGGCAAAAAAGATATACTGAAGGTTGAATGTGATATTGATACTCTGGACCTGGATGTACTTGCCTTTATCGATCACAACATCACTGTAAACGTTATCAAGGAAGGTGAAATCGTTGAAAAAAGAGCGCTTTTCCTCCCTCACGAGATCAGAAATGTTATCAAATGTCACAATCCCCGCTGCATATCTTCCATAGAGCAGGAATTGCCACAGATCTTCTATCTCGCAGATGAAGAAAAGGAAATATACCGCTGTCAGTACTGCGATGAAAAATATCAGGAAACAGCTTCAAAAAAATAATCAGTATACAAGTAAAAAAACTGCGAACATCATTCAAATATGATATTCGCAGTTTTATTTTATTCAAGATTCTCTAAAACGCAGGAAGTCTGAAACTCCTTTACCGGAATCTCCGTAACTTCTTTTTCTTTCAAAAGGATCTTGACAGCAAGATTGCCTGTCTCCTCACCAAGTTTCTTATAATCAATTGAAACAGCAGCTGTGCATCCCAAATCCACCTGCTCTTTAGTGGAGCCAAATACAGGAGTAAGATTTTCGCTTGCTTTCTCCAAAATTGCCTGAATGCCCTCAGTGATCATTGAATCATTGAGAAGGCATATACATTCAGTCTTAGATGCAAGTTCCGCCGTAGCTTCGGCTAAATCGCTCTCTGAATCCACTCTGCTGCAATATACTAAAATACCTTCCTGGGCAGCTACTCTTTTATACTTTGCAAGAGTTTCATCCAGATCAGCATTGTTCGCATCATAGATAATACCCATCCTGGACATATGTGGAAGCGTCTTCCTGATCATGTTTATCTGACCTTCCACATCTGCAGATTCAATTAAGCCTGTAATATTGTCCTTTTTCTTATCACTGTCTGTTATTTCAGAACTGTCTTCCGCATCAGAACTGTTTTCAGTATCCGGACTTATCTCCTCCTCATCGGTATCCTCCTCTTCCTCATCCTGGGCAAGCGGATTCTCCATGGCGGAATAAATAACCGGAACCTTGGTCCCTAAAGCAGAATTATATGCAAGTGTTGCGCTTTGGGTTTCTATTGCATAGATAAGGTCTACTCCATCTGCAACAAAGGATTCTGAAATCTGACTTGCCTTTCCCTCATTGAAATTGGCATTGTAGTATCTGATCGTCAGATTATCGCCTTCAACGAATCCCTGCTTCTCAAGAGCTTCAATGAAACCCTCTCTGCATTCATCCATATTAGGATTCTGGGAAAACTGGGAAATTCCTACGACGTAATAGTCTTTTTTATTGGTACTTTTCTCTTCAGTCTCAAACTCAGTTGTCTCTGCCGCACTAACCGGCTCTACCATTTTACGACTACCAAAATAGCCGGTGACCGTAGCCGCCAGCACAGATGCAGTAGCAATAACCGCAACCATATTCTTTTTCATAATATTCCTCCCCTGTCTTATGCAAATATGCATGAGACTGTTGCCTCTTCATATGTATATAAATGCACATATCAAAAGATGCAACGGCACTATTATAAAATAAAAAGCTCCGCGACGCAACGCCACGGAGCCATATAATACATTATAAATACGGATCAATAACCAAATTCCTGCGCCCAATACCAGTTGCCGTTATCAGCCTGGTAAACAGCTATTCCTACTGACTTGAATCCGGCTTCCATAATATTAGCAGCGTGAGTAGGTGAAGCCATCCATGCATCAACTACTGAATCGCCTGTATAATAAAGCTTAGCGAGGTTCTCACCATACATAACACTACTGTCAACGGTATACCATGCAGTTCCGTTAGGTCTGTCATGTGAGAAAAGAGTTACAAGTTCCTGTGCACGAACCATGGCTGCTGATGTAAGTGCATTACTCCATGAAAGCGCTCCAAGACCTGCAGCAGTTCTCTTCTGATTAACAAGTGCAAAAGCTGCATTGGCAGCTGCAAGTGCTGCTTCGCTTGATGTAGCCTCTCCTGCAAGGGCAATAGCCTCATCATCGATATAAATTGTATCTGAATCTTCGCCAATAGCTCTGACAGCAGCTAAATCATCGATTGACTCAACTTTTTTCTCCCCGCATGCTACAGTTGTCATTGCCAATACAGTAACCATAACTGTCGCAATTACTCTTTTAAACCTCTTCATCTCTAATCCCTTCTAAACAAAATAAGAAACACAATATTTATTAAACAACTAATAATATAGTATCACATATATCATATTTGTCAATTTATTTTTCATTTTTATCACTTTTTATGATTTAAAATTTCATTATTTTTCTATAAAATCCCTTAATCTCCGTGTCATATACAATAAAAATTTATTTCAGTTTCCTTATTGGGGATAAAAAAAAGACTTCCCATTCGTTATCGAATAGGAAGTCTTTAAAACTATTTATCAACCTCTCTTGTAAGTGGCCTTTTTAGCACCTGCCCCTTTTACAAGCTTAACAACCTTATTAAACTTGGATTTAGAAGCCTTGATTCTGAACTTTGCCTTCTTGTTTATACCCTTAAATGCCATCTCATCAATTGATGAAAGCTTGGATCCATTAAATTCAATGGTGGAAAGCTTTTTACAATTATAGAAAGCCTTATAACCGATTTCTCTTATGCATGCACCCTTAAGCTTAACTGACTTGAGCTTTGAGCATCCACTGAAAGCATAATATCCAATCTCTCGGATATTCTTACCGCCACTGACGGAAGTAACACTCTTATTGTTCTTAAATGCTTTATTTGAAATTTTAGTTACAGGATAATTCTTACCACTAAAGTATACATATTCAGGAATGACCACATTAGAAACCGAACCTGCTTTTACTAATTCTACTGAATTCTCACTTGAGACTTCATAAGTATTTCCTCCATAACCAAACTTAGCATAGAGAGGATCTCTAACCCACACTGAAGTTGAAGCTCTGTATGAACCATCAGCTGATACAATGGTAAGAATTACCGCTCCTCGTTTTAATGCAACTGCAGTGGTTCCGTTTGTACTTACAACACTGGTATCAGAAGATGTAAGAGTATATCCTTTGTTGGTAGTACCCGCAGGATTAAAAGTAACAGGAACTGTAAATGTTGATCCTACATAAGTATTAATACTATTGGGTGCTGAAATGCCAAGAGCCCATACATTGGGATCCTTAGTATAATTTCGAGTAGATGCAAGATACGAATAAGTCCAATGCTTTCCTTTTGCAAGGGGCATTCTGAAACCGATAAAGCTGAATCCCGCACTTCTTATATGATATCCAATATACCCTGTTGCAGCAATTCCGTTAGCAAATTCATTTGTTGTTCTGTTAAACCAGAGATGATTAATATTATTGACGTCGTCTTTATCATCCCATGTGGTATCTACTTCATACCAGTTGCCGTCAAGGTTGACAATATTCCAGGCATGACCGCCAAGCTGTGAAGCCTTTCCGGCTTTTCCTGTAATGACCATTGCAGGTATACCGATTCTATTCAAAATAAGCTCAAAGCCTGCAGTTCTTACCGCATTTGCATGACTGTTCAATTTTGAAGTAATCTGGGCATCATAAGCAGCGAATTTCGAATCATCAACACGAGCTGAAAGAGCAATAACACTTTTATTGTTAGAACTGCTGTATGAATATTTGCAAGGATATACCATATAAAGTTCAACCTTTTCAGGATGATCGTAATAAACTGCTTCGCATGCTCTATTGATCAAAGTATTCATACTATCTAATCCACTGCAATAATCCTTGACAAAATTGCCAGCATAATATGCATACCATTTACTCTGATAAGCAGTATTACTATCCTTCTGACTAAAAGGTACATAGTAGCCGCTCATAATTGCCTTGTAAAACGCCTCATATAAAATCTTTTCTCCGTCAGAAAGATTATTATAATGTCTTCCTGTACTAAGAGTGACATTAACCGCCTCCGGCTGCAATATGCCGTTCTTAGTCTCACCACCTGCAAGCTCATCCTATGAAAGTACAGCTTCAGAGACAGTCGGCGCTGCTGGCATATCGTCTGAAACAAGTCTGCCTTCTGCGCTTACATCCATACCGGTAAAAAGAATACCCGCACTAAAAAGCGCAAGGGCAACCACCGGAACAACCTTTTTCAACAAATTACTTTTCTTCACTACTTAAAAACCTCCTCAAAAACACTCTTCCTCATAAAAAAAGTATATAGACAAAAATAGAAGCCTCTCACCCGTCTCCGGGTGAGGAGCTTCCATATTTGAGTCACATATTACAAGTAAATATTTAATTTATCAGCCCTTCTTATATGAGCCCTTAGCGCCAGCCTTCTTAACAAGTTTAATTACCTTGTTGTACTTAGACTTGCTAGCCTTGATCTTGAATTTAGCACTGCTGTTGATACCCTTAAATGCATTCTTTCCAATGCTGTTAAGCTTCTTGGCATTGAATTCGATCTTTGAAAGTTTACCGCACTTATAGAATGCCTTAGAGCCAATCTTTCTGATCGCACCGGAAATCTTAACATTTGAAAGCTTCTTACAACCACTGAATGCATTGCTTCCGATTGAGGTAATATTCTTACCACCCTTGACAGAAAGTACATGCTTATTGTTCTTAAATGCTCCGGGCTCAATTGATGTTACGGAATAAATTTTTCCGTTTAATGCAACTGTAGAAGGAATTTCTACTGTTCCAACTTTTCCGGAACCCGCAAATGAAACTGTGCTTGCACTTGTTACCTTGTATGTGTAATTACCGGAATTGAACTTCGCTCCAATCGGGATATGAACATATACTGTACAGTTTGCCTTATAACCACCATCAATACTCTTAACCGTGATATTTGCAACACCAGTACCAACTGCTGTTGCCATACCGCCGTTTGTAGCAACAACACGAGGATTTGAAGAAGTAAGTACTACGGTTCTTGTAGTTGTGTTTGCAGGAACAAATGTAACTCCGATATTAAATGTTGATCCCTGATAAACATCCATTCTTGCAGGACATGTAATTCCAAGAGCCCAGACATTAGGATCATGCTTGTATCTGCTTATATAAGTTCCTGAAATGTATGGATATGTCCAATGAACACCCTTTGCCTGAGGAACCTTAAATCCCATATAACCCTGGTTAACATTTCTAACATGATAACCCATTACTGAACCAAGTGAAATTCCTTTTTGATACGATTCAGTTGTTTTGTTAAAGAAAGTATGATCAGCTTTCTTTGTCTTATCTTTATCATCCCTTGTTGTATCCAATTCATACCAGTTACCATCAATATTTACAATATTCCAGGCATGACCGCCCATATTGTTTGCAGATCCGCCCATACCGGTAACGATCATAGCAGGAATACCCAGCCTACTCATGATAAGCTCAAATCCCAGTGAATATCCATCACAAACTGCTTTACCAAGTACTAAAGAACCATAAGCTGTATGAGCATAATGGAAATAACTTTGCGTTCCGGTTGCCTTAAGTGCATCATAATCATAGGTAAGACCATACGAGCCACAGTAGTAATCATATGCCCTAAGTTCGTTGTATGCAGGCCATGTTGAGGTAGCTCCTATTGATTTAATCTTAGCTACGATAGAATTAAGTTTTGCATCAATCTGTGCATCATATGAAGCAAACATTTTATCATTAGAATATGCCTGAAAAACCAAAACACTCTGATTTCTGGCAGGTATATAACCGTAAGAATATGCAGCTACCATATAATACTCAACCTGATTTGGATGATCGTAATAAATTGCTTCCTGTGCTCTGCTCAATGCATAGCTGAATGACGTTTTATTGTTTCCATAGTACTGCTGAACGAAATTGCCTGTAGCATATACAACCCATCTGCTGTTCATTGCTGATTTAGAACCCATAAGTGCATATGGAATGTAAGTCTTTGTAGAAACTGCCTTGCCAATAGCTTCGTAAAGCACCTTCTCATCAGCAGAAAGACAATTATAGTGTCTGCCTGTGGTTACAGGTGCATTCAGTGTTTCAGGCTCAAATGCTGAATTCTTTTCTTCACCAGCTGCAAAACTCTCATCACTAAATTCTGTTTCTATAGGTGCGGGTGCTTCAGGAAGATCACCTGCAGGTAATCCGGTCTCAGCACTAACATCAATTTTTGTGAAAACCAGGCTTGCACCGAAAAATGCAAACATCGCCATAGGAATGGCTTTTTTGAACAGTCGTCCCCTTAATGTCTGAAGCAGGCTTCTCTTCTCGCCACTTCCGACATCATAAGTGTTGTTTTTCTTCATATGAACTTTTCCTCCCAAATATGATTTCCCCTCAAAAACATAACAACAGTAGCTATTTTAACAGAAACCGGTCATCTTGTCTCTAGTTTTGTAACAACTTTTTGAATTTTTTTTACATTTTCTTAATAATTTGCTGAAAAAAAATCCCATTCCGCATTAAACGGAACGGGATTTTTTATCATTTCTGATTATTTTTTATTTCTTTTTATATGAAGCCTTTTTGGCTCCTGCCTTCTGCAGCAGCTTAACAACCTTGTTATAACGTGATTTTGAAGAAGCCTTTATTGTAACCTTTGCTGCATTTTTAATCTTACTGAATGCATTACTTCCAACCTTAGACAGCTTAGTACTGTTTAGTTCTATTTTGGTCAGTTTAGAGCACTTGTAAAACGACTTCTTTCCTATGCTTTTCAGGTTTGCAGCTCCCATAAGTTTGATGCTTGCAAGTTTCTTACATCCATAAAAAGCATTACTTCCGATAGATGTCAGGTTCTTACCACCTGTGATGCTCTTAACCTTGCTGTTGTTCTTAAAGGCATTGTCAGCAATTGCTGTGACACTGTAATTCTTACCATTAAGACTAATATTAGAAAGAATATTCACTGTTCCTGCACTGCTGCCACTGAGTGATACAGTATCAAGTCCTGTGATAACATATTTTGATCCCGAATAACTTATTTCTGTTCCAATAGGTGCGCATACGCTCACGGTGCATGATGTTGCAACTCCGCCATCAGCCGGTTTAATGGTTACCACAGCATTTCCAACGCTTACACCGGTAACAGTATTACCGCTTACAGATACAACACTTGGATTACTGCTTGTAAGTACCATATTCTTATTTGTGGCATTTGCAGGCACAACATTTACGCTGAGACCTGAAGTACTTCCCTGGAAAATATTCTGAACTGCAGGTGCTGAGATACCGATTATCCAAATATTGGTATCTTTCGTATAATTCCCCGCTGCAAGGTAATTGTAAGTCCAGTGATTTCCGCGGGCAACCGGCATCCTGAATCCTACATATCCCGTGTTTGATGTTCTGACATGATAATTATTCAGAATTCCGTTTGCATATTCTTCTGTGGTTTTGTTAAAGAAATCATGGCGAAGTACACTCTCACCATCATCCCAGGTGGTGTCTGCTTCATACCAGTTACCATCCAGATTCACAATATTCCAGGCATGTCCACCCTGACTGGTCTTTGTTCCACCATCACCTGTTATTACCATCGCCGGAATACCAAGCCGTCCCAAAATAAGCTCAAAACCGGTTGAATATCCATCACATACTGCTTTACCTTTTACAAGAGATCCATATGCCGTATGAGCATACATGAAATAGCCATTATTTCCTGCTCTATAGCAAGAATCATCATATTCAAGCGAATAAGTGCTGCAGTAATAATCGTGAGCCTTAAGCTCATTCAATGCACTCCATGTACTTGTTGCACCTGATGACTTGATAGCCGCAACAATAGTATTAAGACTGTTGTTAATACTTGCATTGTAAGAAGCAAAATTACTGTCATCAGCGTATGCAGCCATTATGATATAGCTTTTATACTTATTATTCTTTGCCTTTGTTGCCCCATAATATGCCACATAACACATATACAGTTCAACATGATCCGGATGATCATAATAAACAGCTTCCTGTGCTCTGTTTACAGCAATTCCAAGTGCCTTGTCAGAGGCAAATTTCGCAGCGAATGGCTTGCTATCAGTGTAAAAAGTATATTTATGCTTGTCATACTCAGTTTCATTATTCAGGTATTTATACTTTACATAATTGCCGCTCTCAACAGCCTTATAAATAGCCTCGTACAAAATCTTCTCTTCAGCTGACAGATAATTGTAATGAGAACCTGTACTAAGAGTTACATTGAGAGTTACCGGAGAAAACGTCTCATCTTCAGAAGTATCATCTTCTATAACATCCCTGATTCCGATAGAATGTGCCTGAGGCAAATCGTCCGATATAAACCTTTCTGACGCAGCATTGACATTTACGCCAAATAAAACACCGGCACTGATGAAAGCGGCAGCAACCGCCGCAAAGAAATTCCTTCCATAATGTCTCTGTTTACTGCTTGCAGTCCTACTCCGTTCATGTCTGCCTTTTTGTGTAAAAAATCCATTGTTCATAAGCATACTGACTCCCCTCATTTTTGATGTATACTACACTTATTAATTGTCTGTTTTTTTCGTTATATTGTCAATAAAAATACCATGAACTACAAATCTTTTTCCGCTTCCACTCTCACCTGAACATGTGGACAGGGTAAGTAACGAAGAATGCTCATCAAAGCTTATATCAGACGGTATATTGTAAACCGTCTGTTTCCTTATATATGAAATATAACTGTCATAATCATCCTCTGTTTTTACCTCCGTGTAACTTTCCGATCCTTCGGTTGTATGATAGTAGGCAAAAACTCTGTATCGTCTTACTCCGTCAGCAGTGTATACATATATATACGGATCATCCGCAAGAATATCCTTTTCTTTATTTTTGTAAATGCTCTTTAGCGCTCCGAACATGGATCCGTTCTTCATGTTGTGACCAAAGACCATATCGCTGTAGCCCTTGAAATTACTATTGCTGAGAACATCCATAAAAATACATCCGGCCTTATTGATTTTCCCCTCAAAAGTCTTATGAATGTACTCATCAATTGTTTTCTCCTTAACTACCGGATAACTTATGCCGGTTGCCGGAAAATACAGCCATCCGATGAAATCCGGATTTTCCTCAAGCAAAGCGTCATAATCAATATCAAGATCAGGAGCATATGCTTCCTCTTTGGAATCATCTGTTTCATCCGCACTCTGCTGACTTTTTCTCACGTACTTTCCCGTAATGCTGCCATATTCATTATCAGCAATCGCATATTCCTTCTGATCACGGTAAATCATTACAGCTTCATAGACCACTACAACAAGAAGTGCTGCAACTATAATCCATCTGATAATATTACCTGCCTTTTTCAACTCAAACTCCCTTTCTGATCACGCCATCACCGAATCTGTTCTTCAGTGCCTGCTCCATTTTATCCAGCTTTTCCTCTTTTTCTTTCCTTTCCTTCTCGGCTCTGATTTCTTTTTGTCCGCTATTTAACCAGTCAAAGATATTCCCCTGCCTGTACTCTCCCCTGTCAAGATGGTCAACACCCACTCCCACCAGTCTGATGTGCGTATCATCCTCAAAAAGCCCGTTTTCTCCCGTCAAAAGATTGCCAAACAGAATCATTGCGTTTTCGTATATGATATCCGCATCATTGGTGGAGTCAGACAATTTCATCTGTCGCGAAAAGCGCTTAAACTCCGATGTTTTAACCTGAACACTCACCGTTCCTCCGAAAACTCCATCCTTCTTAAGTCTGGAGGATACCTTATCGGAAAGGTGTCTTACTATAGGAGGCATATCCGTATCATAGTTTGCAGAGGTTATATCACTTGAAGTAGTGGTTTCATTTGAATAACTTTTTGCATCCTCCACCTCCGGGTGGACAGTATCAGAGCCTGCTCCATTAGCGCTTAAATGTATGTACTTCCCTGTTTTATCACCAAGCTGTGACTTTAAAAGCTCCTCATCATAGGCCGCTGCATCACCAATTGTTTTAAGTCCTATGGAACGTAGCCTGTCCGCCGTCTTTTACCCGTATCCACAAAGATCCCCTATATCCAGCGGCCACATCTTCTTCTCAATTTCCCAGGGATAAAGCGTATGAGTTCTGTCAGGTTTGGTAAAGTCACTTGCCATCTTTGCAAGAAGTTTATTGACAGATACACCTACATTTACTGTAAACCCAAGTCTGGCCTTTATCTCCAATCGTATTGCCGCAGCCAGATTAAGGGGGAATCCCTCTCGGAGATTCTTTATATCATCCTCTAACGAGTTTGATAAATCACTAAGGTGCTTATCTCTCAATATGTATTCAAAAGGGTCCTCCATTAGCGAAAGCCCATAAAAATTCCTTAGCTCATTTTCAAGATGCGCTCTCACATTCATTGCCGAAAGATCCGTGACATCAAGAAATGCCTCATCTATTGAAGCTTTCTGTAAAACAGGCGAATACTCAAGAAGAATATCCATAAACGCATGTGAAAACTTCCGGTAGGTCGTAAAGTCCGATGACACCACAACAAGCTTAGGGCACTTCTGAAGCGCACTGTTTATCGGTTCAGCAGTCTGAATTCCGTATTTCTTTGCCGGGATTGATTTTGCAGTAACTATTCCATGTCTTGTTTTCACATCTCCGCCTACTACTGACGGAATTGTTCTTAAATCCACGGCATCCGGATCATCCTGAAGTCTTTTGACCGCTGTCCAGGACAGGAAGGCAGAATTAACATCTATATGAAAAATAATTCGATTCATTTGTTTCCTCCCTTCCCGGCTCATGCCTTGTTTTTATGTATTTTATTTTACATAAAACAGCCTGACCGCGAAAGGAGGAATCTCATACCGCAGCCAGGCTGTCCCAAAAAACATATTTAATTTACAGTATAACCTTATCCCTCATTCTGCCTATTGCATCCATAGCAAGTTTACTTCTCTCACACTCCTCGGTGGAAAGAGTTATCTGCCAGCAAAGCTCACTTCCCTTCATATGTTCAGATGCATATGAAAGTCCGTTTGTTCTCTCATCAAGGAAAGGTCTGTCTATCTGGTTTGGATCTCCGAGAAGAATAATCTTGGTATCCTTACCTGCTCTTGTAATTATTCCCTTGGCCTGAGCCGGAGTCATATTCTGAGCCTCATCGATTATAAGATAAGTCTTTAAAATAGAACGGCCTCTTATGAAATTAAGAGCTTCTGCCTGAACTATTCCCCTGTCAAAGATCTCATCCGTCTTCCCCTCAAGCTCCTTCTCATCCTTGTAGCGCTCCTCTTCATTGGAGTCAATGAGCTGCTCAAGGTTGTCTATTACGGGACGAAGAAGCGGGCCAATCTTATCCTGCTCATCACCGGGTAAAAATCCGATATCATCATCAAACTGTGAATTCGGTCTGCACACAAGAATTCTTCTGTATTCACCTGTGGGTCTGTTGATCATCTTCTCAAGGCCAACAGCCAGTGAGTAGAAAGTCTTGGCGGTTCCTGCCATTCCCTTGACGATAACAAGAGGTGCCTTCTCAGCAGGCTGCATCAGTGCTTCCTGAAGGAAATACTGACCTGCATTCCTGGGTGTAACACCATAAGGCTGTGCCTTCTCAAACTCAAGCTTGCGGATGACACCGTGGTCAACCCTTCCCATCTGAGTCTTGTTCATGGACTGATCACCCTGCAGAATTACAAATTCGTTCTCATATAAAACCGGTGTCTGTTTTTCTCCGTTTTCATCACAGACATATACCTGATCTACCGGAACACCTTTTCTTCTGAATTCCTTAAAAATCTCTTCCGGAGCAAATACGCGAATTCTTCCTGCATACTGCTCACCATGTGATACTACCTGTTCAGTTGTAAAATCCTGAGCTGCAATTCCAAGAAGCTGCGCTTTGATTCGCATGAGTATATCCTTTGTAACCAGGATTACCTTTTCCTTGTGGGTCTCTGAAAGTCCCTTGCACACTCTTAAAATACGGTTGTCTGACTTATACTCAACCATATCGCTTGGCAATTCAACATCCTTATAATTCTTCTCAATTCTAAAGATGGCGCCATCCTGTAGCTCTACTCCTTCTGTCAGATCTCCTTTCTCTCTTAAGGCTTCCAGCAGCCTTATCACTTCCCGGACATTGGCACCGCGTTCTCCCTCGTCACGCTTGTGCGTATCCAATTCTTCAAGTACCACCAGCGGCAGAACGACGTCATTATCGTCGAAGCATCTGAGCGCGTGGGGCGCCTGAATGAGGACATTAGTATCGAGTACATAGATTTTTTTCATGCACTATCCCCCTCTTTTTATGTGATAACATTGCTCCTTTGTCTGAGGTATTATCTTTTAATCAATTATACCATATTTTGTATGTGATAAAAGAAATAATTACAAGGAATTGTGCTTAATATGGTCAAATCCATTTTCAAACCTTTTATTCTGCGTTATACTTATGTTGAGATATTAAGTCCATATTTCATATGAGAACAACTTTATTTCAGGGGGCTTGAACATTGGCACTATTTGGGCGTAATGAATTTGATGAACTGGATAATGATTATATACCGCTTGAAGAGTTCGCTCCCACACTGAGCAGACAGGAGGTAATCAAGCGAAGAAAGCTGGCCGATCTGATTGGCCCTATCAGGGATATTCCCTTTGCACTTCAAAAGAGACGCGATCAGATTGAAAGTGACCTTGACTCCTTTTCCTCAGATCAGGATGCAACTTATGACAAAGCACTTCAGGAGCTTCTTTTGGCATCTCAGAAACAGATGGGACACATCAGTGATGTGAAGACTCTCCAGAAAACCATGGAACAGGTCAAAGCCGCCGCTGCATCCCTTGGCAGCACTGTTGCAAGTGCTCCGGAATCACCGGCATCCAGAAATTTCATGGCAGACATTGAGATACCGCAGATTGATCTTCCAAAGCTTTCTCAGGAATACATGCCCGATCAGGAGCTTGTTGAACAGATCCGCAGCTACTCTTCTTTTTCACACATCCTGAAAAAGTCTGTTGAGTATGCGCTGTCATCAATCGATCAATACCACGAACAGGTCAGGAAGCTTTCAGAGCAGAAAGAAGCTTTAAGCGCACTTGCTTCCAGCGCCGACCTTCTTGCCCTGCACACTACTATCGACGCCACACACATGAATGAAGAATGCAGGGATTTTTCCACTAAGGTTGCAGGCGAAATCAGCGATCTGTCCAGGAAAATACATGAAGTCTCCGCTGCTCTTGATGCTGAACTGGAAATTCTCGAGAATGGTTTTAACACAGTCAGAAGCTCCATGGACACTGTACAGTCCGCTCACCGTGACTGCATCAAATATGCGGATATGTATTCTGTTTCAAGCAATGAATATTACAGACAGAGTACAAATTATACCAACATCCTTATCAGCAGCCTCTCCTCTTTAAACAAGGAGTTCCGGCAGACTCTTAAGAAAAAGGACTCAGCCATCAAAGACTATCTTAAGGCTTTTGATTCCTTCTGTAAGAAGATTGAGAAATCATATAAAACTCTTTATACCAAAAACGAAGGCATCATGGGCGTTATGGACGGATGTATCCGCGGCGCTTCATCTCTTTCCGATGAGATGACCGAAACCATGAAGCAGATCACTGAATTAAGAAAAAGCATTTCCGCCATAAGAAAAACAGACGCCGTAAGAAAAGACAAATATTCCAAGGCTCTCTTAAAAGCTTTTGATGCTGATCTTTTGTGGCTGAATAAAAAGATAGAAGACACTTTTGATAAAGCTGAAGCAGACGAAATATAGTACATATGATAAACAAAATGACCGGTGCCAAGGCACCGGTCATTTTCCCTCATATAAAACTAAAACCGCAGAACGATTTATACTAACGCATCATTGCGTCGCGTTATCTAATCAAGAAATAACATAAGTTGATTTTATCACAATGGAACACATTTGCAACCCCTATAATAATTTTTATATTTTTTTTATAATTTGAGGCTGTTTTTATTATTGATTAGAAACTTATAAACTCGCTCTCAATTCAGCAAATACGCATTTATCGCTATTTGAGGAAACTATTTCATTTGTTATATTCTCCAAAATTAATCAATTTACATGTTTCCACATTACGGATTTTATTTTCTCATATGCAGGTTTGGGCTGATAATTTTTATCAAAAATTCGTGAATTTGTGGTGTCCTCCTGACGATAATGGTCCACAAGGCCGAACAATGTGACATTGGTTATATTCGCAGGGCCTCCGTTATCAGAATCCATCTCATATAACAATTCAAAGATTTCCTCATACTTGTCAGCCTGTTTCTCAAACATCTCATCTGTTTCACTATCAACACCAACAGAAAGCTCAGTTACCTGTATCTCAAGATCAAGTGTTGCAAATCTCGTCATAGCCTTTTTTATATCAGACATAGGCGGATAATCTATCCCCCAGTAGCCCTGCATTCCTATGCCGTCAATAAGCCCTTTTTCCTTTAATTCCGAACAGAGATTATAAATTCCTGTGGTCTTGGGCGTCTGATAAGTGTTGTAATCGTTGTAGAAAAGCTTAACATCGCTGTCTGCATATTTTCTTGCATAGGTAAATGCCAGCTCTACGTAATCAGGTCCTATGGTGTCATACCAGGGATTGGGTTCATCACCGCACTTTGTTCTGCACATGAAATCACTTTCAGGATCAGCGCTTTCAGGATCAACTGCCTCATTTACAACGTCCCAGCAATAAATAACACCGGGATATTCTGTCTGAACATGTGTCAGCAGCTGCTTTATATAACTCTCCATTCGCATACTCATAGTCTCTTTATCAACGTATGCTCCATCATCCGTGTAGCCTTCTCTGAAAAACCATCCCGGAGCCTGTGTATGCCATACAAGAGTATGTCCGCGCATCTTCATCCCGTTTTCCTTACACCACTCCAGTGTGGGATCAATGGAGATAGTAAAAACCTGGCTGAAAACCGATCCTTTGATGGAAGAAAAATACAGACGCAGGGTTCAGAAAGTATGTGATATAAACGACAGATGCTGTGTCCCCGTTGACAAATTATAATTCTTATAAGAATAATCAAATCCGCATATCTTCCAGATATCCGACAAAAAAACTTTAGGGTGAAATTTTCGTTTTCACTCTAAAGTTTTTATTAATTTATGTCGTAATTATTTGTGGTAGAAAAAATAAAAAGGAGTCCACATCATGACAGGAATTAACATAACAACCTCCCGCGAAGATATCGAAAAGAAATTCAATTCAAATGAGAATAATGCCCGCATTCTGCTTACAATAGCAACGCATCACAATACTTCAAAAGAAATCCTGACCAAGCTTGCTTACAATGATAATGACATGATCAGATGGGGAATAGCTGAGAATGCCAATACTCCTTCAGATATACTTGATATTCTGGCAGGCGATGAAAGCGAAGCAGTCAGAGGCTGTGTTGCCAAAAATCATGGCACATCAGTAAGCACACTGAAAAAACTTTCAATGGATGAATCTGAAGTTGTAAGAGGAAGTCTTGCCTCAAATCAGAATGCCGCATTTCTTCTTCGCGGTCTTGCAAAAGATGAATCGAAATCTGTCCGTGCAGCAGTAGCCTCAAGTATATGGACTTCCGCTGAAATACTTGATAAGCTCAGTGATGATGAAAGCAACACTGTCAAGTCTGCCCTTGCCTTAAACATCAAAGTATCAGGCCGTTTACTGGCAAAGCTTTCAATATGCGACAGCTTAAGAGTAAGAGAAGCCGTAGGAAAGAACAAGAACACTCCTCTTGAAATTCTTGAAAGGCTCTCCAAAGACAATGAAACTACTGTAAGAAAGGCAGTAGCCTCCAACATTCGCACACCAGAACTCATCCTTCTGTTTCTTTCAAAAGATCAGAAGCAGAGCGTTCGTTCTTCAGTTGCAGCCAATCCCAGAACATCACAGAGCATTCTGGAACAGCTGGCAAAGGATTCTGATGCTTATGTAAGAAAAGCTGTTGCAAGAAATACACATACACCTGCTGTCCTTCTTACAAAGCTTTCCAATGACGAAGACTGGAGAGTACGTGAGGGCGTTGCTGAAAATATCTCAACACCTGTCAGCATTGTTGAGAAAATCACACTTTCAAAAGAATTACTGCTTAAAAAATCTCAGACAAGAAAGAACCAGCCTGTGGTTAAGATCAATGGCAATCTACAAGTAGTTTAGTATAGTCATCAAGAGGGGAATCAAGAACAGCTTTTGTACTCCCCTCTTCTACTATTTTCCCCTGTTTCATTACAATATTTGTCTTATAAGGATCATGTTTCAGAAAAAGCGGTCCTATAAGCAGAATTCCTATAATACATACAATCCAGGCTGCTGATGTAATCAGCCTTTTTTTCATTATGAACGCGCCTCCCTTCTTATCCTTGGATCAATCGCACTGCAAATAATGCTTGCCAAAACATTCAGCCCAAGAAAAATCAGCGCCATCCATACAACATACCCCTGAATCACGGGGTAGTCTCTTGCAGATATTGAATCAACTGCCAGCTTTCCTACTCCGTTCCATGCAAAAATACTTTCGACAATAGCTGTTCCTCCAAGCATTGACCCTATAGACATGGAAAAAAGTGTTATCAGCGGAACAAGACAGTTTTTCAAAACATGGCCAAACAGTATATAACTGTCGGAATAACCTTTTGCCATAAGCCCCGTAACATAATCTTTTTGCAGTTCTTTTAAGACCATGGATCTTATTTCTCTTACATACCAGGCTCCAAGAGTAAGCGCCAGCGTCAATGCCGGCATTACGATACCGCACAAGCCCCCCGGGGGGTTATTAATAAATCATGATTTTAAAATGGCAACAAAAAAGGAAGCCCTGTAAAAGCTTCCTTAATAATTCAAAAATCACGGTTTATTACCTGAATCTCATATACCTTGGTCTTCCGGAGCTGACCACATAGTCCTCTGCGGTTATATATGCCACCATTTTGCCACGGTAGAAAAATTCCGTACGATTTATATTGTGTTCTCCCATTACCATGGTAATAGAGTCAATACGGATGCAGTCAGGATTTTCGATATACCAGATATCCTTAACATTTTGAGCATAGGTTATGACAAAATCCTTAAGCTCGCAGTAATGAAATCTGTCGTAAGTAATGAGCATCCTGCTTCTTTGGCTCTCGCTATTTCCTGCTTTGGGTATCCTTGCTCCCACAACCTTAATCCTTCCGCTTTTCATTCTGCGAAATGAGATCATGAGTTCATGTCCCTCTTCCAAAGCCTGAAACAATACAAATGGATGAACACTGCAACAGAGCCTCTCGCTGCCATAGTGAAGCTTCTGACGAAGCTGTGTTAAAACAAGTCTCACCTTAGCGAGAAAAGCCTCATCCTCATTCTTCCTTCTGACCTGAAGGCGCAGTGTAAGGGCATATTCAGCCTGAAGATAATACGCATAAGCACGCGCAATATCCTTAGGGCCACCCTCTCCCTTTCTATACATATCTCCCATCTCATAGGCGATATCCGCAAAATGGCATCTGTAGTGACCAACACCCTCACTTATGAACTTTTTTAATTCATGCCTGTATTCCTTGCGCATTTTGCTGCGAAGACTTACACGGCTTTCATCCTGTCTGCTCATGTTAAATATGATACCACACTTCCAATCCTCTGCGAGTATTTCTTTACACTTACTGCTATTTTGAATATAATTTTCACATATATAAGGAGGAAATTATGATACCAGTAAAACAAAAGTTTTCACATCTTGGCTTTGCTATCACATTTTACCTGATAGTTTCCAATCTTCTTTCTATCGTTGCCGGTTCAGCTTACATTTTTGTAGTAATATTCTTAAAAATGATGAATCTTGCTGCCGCAGGTGGTCCCGGCTCGTTGCCGATGGATCCGCAATACTATATGAAAATAGCCCTTTCGAACGCAAATTCATTTGGGTATCTTCTGGCAGCTCAGCTTCCTGCATATCTGATTGCCGTACCGCTTACACTTCTTTTCCTGAATTCCCGAAAATTCAGGGATATACCTACATCTTCTTTCTCTTTCAGTAGCGATTATGAAAAGAGTCAGAAGAAAGATCTCACTGTGAGCGAATTTGTTACGTTTTTTATCATCACATTATCCTTTGGTACAATAGGCAGTCTTATCAGTGCTTCACTTAACGCAATTTACAGTATGGCAACCGGAAAGGATATGTCCAATCTTTTAAACAGCCTTCTGTCAAATCTTCCTCTTCACGGAGTCTTTGTATTTACCGTTATACTCGCTCCGATATTTGAAGAGATTCTGTACAGATACGGCGTTGTAGGTTACTGCAGGCGCTATGGCGAGTGGAATGCAATCATCCTTGGCGGTGTCATCTTTGGGCTTATACACACCAATCTGTTCCAGTTTTTCTATGCATTTATGCTCGGTTGTATGTTTGCATACATTTACATCTATACAAGGCAGCTGAAATACACTATTGCACTACACATGCTGTTCAATCTTCTCGGCGCCTTTGTACCCATGCTGTTATCCCAGGATGGCAGCATGACAATAGGAGTCACCATATATTATGCATGCTATTATAGCCTTGCAGTTGTGGGAGTCGTTCTTCTTATAATGTACATTAAAAAAGGCAGGTTAAGCCTCCCCATGCATGACACTCCTGTTCCGGGATATGGCAGCAGGGACGTTTACTTAAATCCCGGTATGATCTGTATGATACTTCTCTGCATCATAATTTCTATATATATGCAGTTCTTCTCAACAGGTACTTTGTAAATACAAAGCAGCAAAAAAAGGCTTCGCTTTTATTTCCTAAAGCGAAGCCTTTAAACATGTCTGCTATTACAGCATCTCTACTCTCTCCTGAGAGAAATCTGCTATTCCGGTTTTATAGAGTTCCTGAACAAACTCGATTGCTCTCTGACCGGATTCTTCAATCGGTACATCCTGTGAATAGATGTACTCTACTTTATTTCCGTTAGCCATTATAAAATTGATCTGCGTTCCGATGATCTGTCCATCACCTACATCCATTCCAACTACTTCAACATCGGTAACCTCGCGGACTCTGCCGGCAGCAAATAATACTCTCATGGTAAATACCTCCTGATTCTACTCCTTAATCCTCATCGTCTCCAACTTCACTGAGTTCCTTAAGTTTCTTAGTCTGCTTATATATTCCTTCAAGTGCTTTTCTGAAATCTTCAAATTTGCGAACAGCATCCTGTGCATTAGCAAGTCCGTCATTGGAAAGTGCTGCAACTTCTTCACTTGTTGCAGACAGATTGGAGATATTGTCATTGATCTCATTAGTTGAGGAATCGATCATCTCCATGCTGTTTCCTATATCCGTGATATTACCGATAAGCTCAATAACATTGTTATCGATTGTCTCAAACGCTGCGGCTGTCTCACGGATAACCTGATTCTGCTCTTCTACTGACTGAACAGTATTATCAATACTTTCCATAGCCTTGTTGGCATCCTCAGTCAGCTCACCGATGATCTTGGTAATCTCACTTGAAGCATTATTTGTCTGCTCTGACAGCTGTCTGATATCGTCAGCAACAACAGCAAAACCTTTTCCTGCTTCACCTGCTCTTGCTGCCTCGATGGAAGCATTCAGTGCAAGGAGGTTGGTCTGTTTTGAAATAGCCATAATGGATCCCAAAATCTTCTGAACATCATCCACCTTATTAAGAACAGCCTTGGTGGAATCTGCAGTGATATTGCTGGCATTGCGAACACCTCTTGCCTTGTCCCTGAGGATTTCAATAGTTTTGGATACTTCACCCACAGTTTCCTTGGTGTTATTTGAGGATTCGATCATCTGCTCTCTCTGAGTATCAGCAACCTGTGTCTGCTGTCTGATTTCGGAAACCTTCTGAGCTTCATCAGTTACAGCCTGGGCTGTGCTCTCTGTTGAAGTAGCAATATCTCTCATTCCGGAGCTTGTATCTTCGATAATCTTTTCAAGCTCATCAACACTTCCCTGAGCCTGCTCAAAGAGTTTTGAAATCTTATTGGCAATCTTGCCCATTTCATGTGAAGTTTTTTCCTGAGTTTCAGTATGCTCCTGAATGGTAGCATTGTTTTCCTGATTAAATGTAAGAATCAGCCCAATAGAAAAATAAGATGCAACTACACAAAGAATAATTGCAATGCCGAACATCACAAGATCAGTGCCAAGATAGCCGCGTCCTGCAGCCACTCTGATACCTGTGATTATGGACATTATTGCAATAACTGTACTTCCGCCTATTACAATCCTTTTGTTCATGTAAACCATGCTGGAAAAAAGAATTGCCAGACCAAAGAATGAGTATATTACCTGCGATTCCACAATCATGACAATTATGTAAGAGATGGTCGCTCCAAGCATGATCATTGCAGCGCCTTTTCTGCCATATCTGAATTTCGCATAAGCCACTGACATAACGGTAACGCTGGCAGCCACTGCAATCAGCTCAAATATCCTTCCGGAATTAAAGCCGTCCTTCACGCCCTCAACAATAAAGGCCAGTGCACATGATAATACAATAATCATGCATACAACCAGCCCTCTTTGATTCGCTCTTTCGAATTGTTCCCTGTTCATTTCCACCCTCCATTTTTAAGAATAATAAAAATATCATGCTGATTTTATTTTAACAAAATGAACGGTATTAAGTTATAAACTTTTACTAAATAAAGGAATCAATTCTTTATATTTGCTTTATAAATCGACCACAATTATTGCCTGTCATAATAAGCTTTGCCACTGCAGATAAAGTAAGTGCGCAGATAACCATCCTGTGAAACAAATGCAATTTCATTTGTAGATTCAAGATAATAAATTTTATCATTATCTTCTGCTTCCAGCTTTTGAAGTGCATCGGGATTGTTTATCAGCGCGTTTGCAGCTTCCAGATATTCTTCAGGAGTTGAAAAACCCATCTCTTCACCATGCTTCTTGAAATGGTCCTCGAATTTGGACTTTGTTCTGAATTCATAATGAACTTCCTGAGTCGCGTTTTCATCAGCAGAAACTTCTTCAGCTGCTTCTTTCTCTTTTTCTTCAATAGCCTGTATTGCCTGAGCTACGGCCTCATTATCTCCGCTTAATGAAATATCCGTATTCGAAGAATCACTTTCAGTTTCTTCTCCGTCAAGATCATCGGAATACTCATCAACAACAGTTTCTTCCTGCTCGCTTACCTTTTCCTGAAGCGTAGGATAAAAGCCCATGTACATGATACAGATAAAAAGAAGAACTATCATTCCTGTACTATAGGTTTTTGACATTTTTCTTCTATTGCGTCTTCGCATAATTACCCCTACTTATAAACAATCTCTCTCTGAATAACAAAACTGAGCAAAAACAGTATACAGTCCACAGGAATCTTAACCATGACCTCCGGACTTGCAGGTACCATACCATGGAAGAAGCTTACCAAAGCTCCACTTAATAACATGATTATCACTGCCAGAATAACGTATTTTACTGCAGCCTTTGCTTTGCTGCCCTTTCCTTTAAACACAACCTTGTAGTTGATAAGGAAATTGTATATTGCAGAAAGCACTCTGGCACAAATAGTAGCCAGCATAATATAGCCCACAAACAAGCCTGCCACAGGCTTAAGAAGCATACAAAATACAGCAAACAGTACCATATCAACTACGCTTGATGAAAGTGATGAAACAAGAAACTTTCCAAAAACAGCATAGATCATTATTGAATCCTGAATAGGTCTGAAATGGCTGGTCTTATTCTCCTCAATATAAATTGTGCTGATGGAAACCTCACGGATATCCACTTCCTCTTCCTTTGCGGCAAGCAGCATATTGGTCTCAAACTCAAATCTCTCGCCTTTTTCTGAAAGAAGCCTTATCATAAATGCTTTGGGTATTGCCCTTAGTCCTGTCTGGGTATCACTTACTTTTATTCCGGAAAGTCCGGCCATAACCTTACTTGTGAGTTTATTTCCAA
>CAMVLM010000016.1 GCA_947168335.1 uncultured Butyrivibrio sp.
AGGCTTATAAAGCCTCTTTTTTTAATGGATTAGGCGGGGGTCGAACGACGAGACCTCCGTGCGAAGCATGGAGAGGAGGCGCCAGTGGCGCGTCCGTGTCGAAGGCCGGCCTGAAAGGCGGCGATGCCGCCGGCGGGACTCCCGCCACTAAGGGGGCTGTCGCACTAATTTCTTAGTGCGACAGCCCCCTTTTTGAGGTGAACCCGACGGCTCATGATTCTAATGGGTAAAAGTCAGACCGTGCCCGACAGTGAAAATTTAGAACTGATATCCATCAGTGATTTCACCGTTAAGGATGTTGTATCTGTCGATGTATGTCTTTGTTGTCTCGATGAGCTGATCGATTGTGAATGTGTTATTGTAAAGAACCTGCTTAGCATAGTGTGTGCTGTCTGTAGCAGTAATTGTAACACCATTTGTAAGATCAAGCAGCTCGAAACCGATAATAACCGGAATTGTTGCACCGGGCTGAATATCATTGTAGTTAAGTGTGCTTGTACCGCTTATGTAAGATGATTCAAGTGAATAAGGTCCCTGGTTAGCAACTACATCAACTACTGAACTGAATGACATAGCCTTGTCAGAATTGTTTGTAAATGAACCAACCATGAATACTGCAGGCTTGTTGTAGTACTCGCTGAGACCGATGATTGCAGCATCAACTGTGAATGAGAAGTTACTTGATGTATCAGGTGATGTTGCAATGATTGCATCAGCTGCAGCAGTAGCGGAATCAAGAGCGATTGTCTTGCTCATGATCTGTGCATTGTTGTAGCTTATTGAATCAACACTTGTAACTGTTACAGGGCTTGTTGCGTTGTTAAGCTCGTAAACTTCTCTGACAGTAAGTGAATTACCGGGCATGATATCTGTGTAATTGTTAGATCCTGTTGAATCATCATTAAGAGGATGATTATAAGGAAGATATCCGCTTGATAACTGTATGCCGTCCTGGAAGAGGTTGGTCTCCAAAGCGCTTCCGAAGCTTGCTGCTTCTGTGCTGTTGTTTGTAAATACAAAATCAACGATAAGAAGGTTCTTGCCTTCGCCGTCATCTGTAAGTACAGCACCCTGGATCCCAAGAGTATAAGCTGACTGTGTAACCTTCTTCTCAAGTGTTGAAAGCTCACGATCCTCGCTCATAACAGTAACTGTCTTCTTGTAATTCTTAGTATAAGAATCAGCCTGGATATGAATTGTTCCTGAAGTTGTACCTGCAGGAAGGAGATAAGACTCCTGCATAGTTGCAGATGAACCGGGAGCAACGTTTACATCATTGTTGATAGCATAAGGATTGTTGGAACCAAGATAACATGTCTCAAGAGCGGTTCCGTTCAAAGAACAACTAAGATCGAGATCGAAGCTGTAGCTTGACTCCTCCTGATCGGTATTGTTTACTGCTGTGTAATTTACGATAAGAACTTCATTGTCGCCTTCGTCGCAGATAAATACTTCCTGAAGAGTGTCGTCATGTCTGGGCTGAGGTCTTGCTGCACCCAGAACTGCTTCTCCGATTCTCTGGTATGTGCGGATCATTCCGCAACCGGTACAAGTAACGCAAAGAAGCGTCACCATGAACAGTGACATTAATGATTTTCCCACTTTTTTCATATTTCATTCCCCTTTTAAATAATTAATAGAACCCGTAAAATTTAGCATAAATGTAAATAAAAATCAAGTTTTACGTATAGCTAACGAAATATCATTTCAAATTCATGTGAGAGAAAAATGAAGGTAACCTTAATTTTTCTTAAGAAATGAGAAAAAGCAAGAATTCATCTTGCATTTGGATTATCTTGTGTTTAGAATGATTTTAGTCACAATATAAAGTAATTCTATATAAGGAGGAATGGTATGAAAAAGGAATTATTTACATTGAAAGGGGTTATTACAGCTTTATTCGTAGCAGCCTTTTTTGTTGTAGCAGGTTCATCATTTGGGGCTATTAAGGCAGACGCAGCAGTATCTTTCAGAACTCGCACAAATGCTGATTCATGGAAGACACCCTTTGATAACACCAAGGACGTACTTTTCATAAAGAGCGGCGTATACAATTCAAATGCAGTTCAGATCAAGCTTTCTGATACAAAGGATCGCACAATCAACGTATATGCATGTCCTCGTAATCTTAAGTACAAGAGAACATACTACAAGAAGAACACAGAAGATGAGACATATGTATTAAGATTCTCATTCTTCACAACCAAGAAGAATCAGTTCTTTGATTTCAAGTTCAGAGTAGATGGAACAATCTACAAGCTCAGAGTTTTTGCAGGTACAACAGATCCTGTCAAGGAAGCTAAGTTTGGTAAAACTGTGCTTTCAAACAGAAGCGGTGAGCTTGGAGCATCTGATTGTGTAACAGAGCTTAAGAAGGAAACACTTTCAGTAAAGATGAATTCTGATTTTGCTCTTGTTTCAATTGAGAGAGGTGCTTACAAGAATTCTGAGGATTCTTACCTTACATTCAAGAAGATTAAGAACAGATCAAAGCTTTCACTCAGTGATATCGCACCTGAGAATTCAAAGACAGTTGATTCTGATGAGAGCATTTACGAGGATAGCATGATCGCTCCTACTGTAATCCGCATCAACTACAGAATCAAGAAGACCGGAACAACAGCTTACTACGATTACTACATCAACAGACTTGTAAGTTCCGATAACTAATTTAATATTTGATATAATTCAAAAATCAATATTATAATAAAGCGTCCGAGTAATATCGGACGTTTTTATTATGTCATAGTAGCGGTGAAAAATATGCCACAAAGATTATCTACTTATTTAAAAAATAAATACGGTGAGAAAATCTACAGATTGTCTCTTACATCAGGGTGCAGCTGTCCAAACAGGGATGGCAGCATCATTCTTCCTGACGGCAGGCCTGCCACAGAGGGCTGTAGTTTTTGCTCTGAAGGCGGATCGGGTGATTTTGCCGCATCTTTTGCTCCGGTTGATGAACAGATTGAAGAGGCAAAGGAAATTATTTGCAGAAAAACAAATGCGACAAAGTTTATCGCATATTTTCAATCGTTTACAAATACGTATGGAGACATAGACAGACTGGAAAAAATCTATATGTCTGCAATCACCAGGGATGATATTGAAATACTGTCACTTGGAACAAGACCTGACTGCCTGGGAGAAGATGTGATTTCCATGCTTGAGAGGCTTGTAAGAATTAAGCCTGTCTGGATTGAGCTGGGGCTTCAGACAGTTTCCGAAAAATCTGCCGAAAGCTTCGGGCGTGGTTATGAGCTTTCCGTGTTTGAGGATGCCTACAAGAGACTTAAAGAAATAGGGATAGAAGTAATAGTTCATGTTATTTTCGGACTTCCCGGGGAGAGCAGAAAGGATATGCTTTCTACAATTAATTATCTGTCTCATTTGTCACCTGCCCTTGATGGTATAAAAATACAAAATCTTCAGATTCTGAAGGGAACGAGAATGTGCAGGGAATATGAGGAGAATCCTTTTCATATCCTTACGCTTGAAGAGTATACGGATATTGTAAATGAAAGCCTTAAGATGCTTCCTGATACGACAGTAATCCACAGAATAACCGGTGACGGGCCAAAGAAACTTCTGGTTCAGCCCAAATGGAGTGCTGATAAAAAGCGAGTTCTTAATTATATGAATAAAAACTTGTTTTATGGGAGCTGAGAATATACAATATTGTTCAATGAAATCAAAACACGGGGAGTATGAAAAATGAGTCCGAAGAAAATCAGAAAAGAGCGTATCGTAGTAAAGGTTGGAACCTCGACTATCACCAATGATAATGGCGGTATAAATATTCATCAGATAGATCTTTTATGCAGAGCCCTTTCAGGAATTGAGAATCTTGGTTATGATGTGGTACTTGTAAGTTCCGGTGCTATCGCAGTAGGTGCAAACAAGATGAGATTAAAGCAGAAGCCGAAGGATCTGCGACTTAAGCAGGCTGCAGCTTCAGTCGGACAGAGCGAACTGATGCATCTTTACGATAAGCTTTTTGGAGAATATGGACGTCTCGTAGGCCAGATATTGCTTGATAATGATGACGTTGAGAATCCTATCAGAAGAGAAAATCTTCAGAATACCTTTGATGCTCTTCTTGAGAATCATATTATCCCCATTGTTAATGAAAACGACTCAGTCAGCCATGCCGAGATTGAATCGGAGCAGAAGCTGTTTTCTGATAACGATATGCTTTCAGCTATAGTTGCAGTTTTCTGTGGGGCCTGCAAGCTGATTATCCTTTCTGATATTGAAGGTCTTTATGATAAGAATCCGGCAAAGAATGCTGATGCAAAACTTATAAGCCGTGTTGAAAATATTGATGAATCAATCTATGCACTCGCCGAAGGAAGCGGTTCAAACAGAGGAACCGGAGGAATGATTACAAAGCTTCAGGCTGCTGAACTTGCTACTTCCAGAGGAGTGGATGTTCTTATTACAAACGGAAAAAATACAGATTATCTCTATGACATAATTGAGAAAAAGCATGTAGGAACGCTTTTTGTCGCTAAGGAGAATTGATGGAAAGTGTTATTTTGACCGAGAGACTTAAGCTGCGGAAGTGGAAAGAGAGTGATGCGGAAAAACTGTATACACTTGCGAAAGCGGCTGAAGTCGGAGAAGGTGCAGGATGGCTTCCGCATACAGATGTTGACTATTCAAGAGCAATAATCAGAACCATTCTTTCAGCTGAGGGTGAGTACTGTATCACCAATGCGCAGGATAATGAATCTCCGGTCGGAAGTATAGGCTTCAGGATTGCTGCATCCCAAAGACGCGGGATTGACAGAGAAGACGAAGCGGAAGTCGGCTACTGGATAGGCAGGGATTACTGGAACAGAGGCTTTGCCACAGAAGCCCTAAGCGAGATAATCAGACACTGTTTTGTGGATATTGGTCTAAACAGGGTCTGGGGAAGCTATTTTGACGGCAATGACAGATCCAGAAGAGTAATGGAAAAATGCGGACTCGTTTTTCATCACAGGAACGAGAATATGTACAATGCCATGCTGAAAAAGTATTATAACGAAACAATGATGTGTATCACTGCAGAAGAATACTTCAGAACAAATAAGGAGCAGCTTTAACGCTGCTCCTTTAAATTACTCTATTGTAGTACCTTGAATGTACTTGTCATAAATCTCGGAAAGATATGTCTTAACCATTTCGATGTCTGCCATCTTGCGAAGTTCTGTGTTGCCCATTGCAATAGCAATCTCATCTGCAAGAAGAAGCATATCATAGATTGCAAGCTTGAAGTCATTTCTTGACATGTTATCGATATTGATCTTCATAAGATGAGTACCAAGCTTCATGGTAACGTTCTCGTCTGCGATTCCTGTTTTTAAAACCTTGGTTTCAGGATCGTAATTCACATAAAGAATAAGCTTTTCTTTTTCGTGCTTCTTCAATGTGAGGCTTGTCTGATGACTGAGCTCCATCCACTCATAGAGATCTGCGTCATCGGGATGAAGAAGATAGTTTGTAAGTTCCTCTCTGTGCTTTTCTACATACTGAAGATATTTGCTGGCATTAGGGCCTGTGTATGAAAGCTCAACCTTAAGTCCGTTTTCGGTTTTAAGAAGACGGCATTTTGATGCAACTTCTTTGATCTTAAGTGTATTTTCTGTATTACCGATCTGTTTGAATAAACCTGTTTCAAGTTCCTGTTTGAATTCCATATATAAAATTACCTCCAAAAAGAATATATAGCTTTAACAATTCTTTCTTCTTATTGAAACGTGATTAGTATAGCACATAGATTTAAAAAATGATATACTATTTCATGGTATGCGCCTTCGTTAAGGATTACTTAAAACAACGGATAAGGCACATGCCGGGGAAAAAGTTTTGAGAAGTACGGGTGGATATGGCTACAAGTAATACAAGAAAAAGAAAAAGTCCTCAGAACAGAGGAACGGCTAAGAGATCACAGGCCTCCAGGCGTCCTGAAAAGAGATATCAGGATGAAACATTTGACTATGCATTAAAGAGTGAGATTTCGCTCATAGTCTTTGGCGCACTGTCGGTCTTTTTATTTTTATGTAATTTCGGTATATGCGGAACCTTTGGCAATGCAGTAAGTAATGTGCAGTTCGGACTGTTTGGCATTGCAGCTTTTATAATGCCTGTGGTATTTTTCGGTTCGGTTGCGCTTTTACTTTCAAATGAAGGAAGCCCGGCTGCAATTAGCAAAGTTGTTTCTGGGCTGGTTTTACTTCTGACGTTTTCCATGCTGCTTGAACTCTTCACAGGAAGAATTCAGGGAATGGGAGTCTATGACGGTGCCGAGATATACAGGGCTGCGGGAGAACACAGAAACGGCGGTGGATTCTTTGCAGGAAGCCTCACATATTTTTTATATAAAAATCTGTCTCTGGCAGGAACACTTATTGTAATGCTGGTTATAGCACTTATCAGTCTTGGAATCTTTACGAGAAAATCCATTGTCTCCGGAATGAAGAGAGGTGGAAGGCGAGTTATCGAGAAGACCAGACAGAGTGCCGAGGATTACAGAGATTATATCGATGAGAGAGCCAGACTTCGTCAGGAAGAAAGAACAAGGATTGAGGAAGAAAGACAGCTTCTTCTGGAACAGAAAGAGGACGAGAAGATCCTCAGAATGGACAAAAAGGTAACCGGTGTCAGCATGGATACCGTTATTGAAGAGGATGATGAGGAAGACAATTATCGTGAACCCCAGATACATATGCTTGATGGGGATCCGGATGATAATACTGCAGAGATTACCGAATGTCAGGATCATGTAAAACAGAACATTTTTATTCCTGAAGAAGAAATTCATGATGATATTCATGAAATAAGATTTAATCCAAGCATTGTCACCAAAGAAGGTGAAGCAGGCCAGATGGAGCTCAGAACAGATGACGAGCCTGTTTCCATGACCCATAAGATTGATTTTACTGATTCCGAAGAAGATGATGAATCTGAGGATAATGTGATACAGGGACGTTTTTCTCCCGAATATAAGGAAGAACCGGAAGAGGAAGAAGAAATCTCTGATTACAAAATGCCTGTAAGACCTGTTGCAAGACTGGCAGAGCAGGAAAGCGATGATGACATGGATGATATTCCGATTCATTCAGAGAATCTGGCACCTGATTATAACGGTGAATATGCAATTCATTCCACCGATTATATCAGAAGCAGGAAAACGGAAAAGAGAATTCAGAAATCTCAGGAGAGCTCAATAATAAAACCTCCTGCCAGAGAATATGAATTTCCGCCGGTAAAGCTTTTATCAAAGGGAGTAAAAGGAAAGGGCGACTCTGCAAAACATCTTAAGGATACAGCCAGGACTTTGCAGGAGACGCTTGAGATGTTTCATGTAAATGCGATTGTAACTGATATAAGTCAGGGACCTTCTGTTACAAGATATGAGCTTCAGCCCGAAGCGGGTGTCAAGGTAAGGAAAATTGTTGACCTGGCTGATGACATCAAGATGCATCTTGCAGCTACAGATATCAGAATTGAAGCGCCCATACCCGGTAAATCAGCAGTCGGTATTGAGGTGCCTAACAAAGAGAACTCTCCGGTAGCGGTCAGAGACCTTATTGAGAGTGACGAATTCAATAAATCAAAATCAAATCTTACTGTTGCAGTAGGTAAAGATATTGCAGGTAAGATCGTGGTGACGGACATCGCCAAGATGCCCCATCTGCTGATTGCCGGTGCAACCGGATCAGGTAAGTCGGTTTGTATAAATACTATTATTATGAGTATTCTATACAAGGCATCTCCTGAAGATGTCAGACTTATCATGATCGATCCTAAGATTGTTGAGCTTTCAGTTTACAACGGAATACCGCACCTTCTGATTCCTGTTGTTACTGATCCCAAGAAGGCTGCAGCTGCTCTTAACTGGGCTGTTGCCGAGATGACCAACAGATACAAGAAATTTGCGAATGCCAAAGTCCGTGACCTTAAGGGATATAATGAACTCTGCAAGCAGTCAAATGACGAAGAAATGCAGAAAATGCCAGAAATTGTGCTTATTGTAGATGAGCTTGCGGATCTGATGATGCAGTTTAAGAATGAGGTTGAGGATTCCATTGTACGACTTACACAGCTTGCAAGAGCTGCCGGAATCTATCTTATCATTGCAACACAGAGACCTTCTGTTGATGTAATTACCGGACTTATCAAGGCAAATATTCCCAGCAGAATTGCTTTTGCGGTTTCGAGTGGTGTTGACTCAAGAACAATACTTGATACTCAAGGTGCTGAGAAGCTTATCGGTAAGGGAGACATGCTGTTTTTCCCCAGAGGTTACAACAAACCGGCCAGAGTTCAGGGATGTTTTGTATCAGATGATGAAGTTATGGCTGTTACCGATTTTGTTAAGAATCAGAATGTCGCAACATCCTACGGCGATAATGTTCAGGATGAGATGCAGAATTATGAAGTTCAGTCAAAATCAGCCGGAAACAGCTCAACTGATAGTGCAGATGCAGCATCAGATCTTGATCCTTTGTTTGCTCAGGCAGGTGCAGCTATAATAGAGAAGGACAAAGCTTCCATAGGAATGCTGCAGAGATTATACAAGATAGGTTTTAACAGAGCTGCGAGAATTATGGATCAGCTTAGTGATGCCGGAGTCGTAGGACCTGAGGAAGGAACAAAGCCAAGAAAAATTCTTATGACGAAGGAAGAATTTGATAGTTACATTAATGTTTCATAATATTGGTTAGGATAGCCAGGCACAGTAAAGTAGGAGGTTTTTATGGCATTTAAATCTGACATTGAAATTGCAAGAGAAGCTGAACTTTGGCCCATTAAGGAAGTGGCAGCCAAATTAGGCGCAGGTGAAGATGATCTGGAGTTATACGGCAAGTATAAGGCAAAACTCTCAGAGGAATATCTTCAGAAAATAAGCAAAAACAAAAAAGGTAAGCTTGTTCTTGTAACAGCGATCAATCCCACACCGGCAGGTGAGGGAAAGACAACTACAAGTGTCGGCCTTGGCGATGCTATGCAGCGCCTTGGTAAAAAATGTGTTATCGCATTGAGAGAGCCATCACTTGGCCCCTGCTTTGGAATAAAAGGCGGAGCTGCAGGTGGCGGATATGCCCAGGTTGTACCAATGGAAGATATTAATCTCCACTTTACAGGTGATTTTCATGCAATAACATCTGCAAATAACCTTCTTGCTGCACTTCTTGACAATCATATCCAGCAGGGCAATGAGCTTGGTATTGATACACGTCAGATCATCTGGAAGCGTTGCGAGGATATGAATGACAGAGTCTTAAGAAACATTGTTGTTGGCCTTGGTAACAAGATGGACGGCGTTGTGAGAGAAGACCACTTTGTAATAACAGTTGCCTCTGAGATAATGGCTATTCTCTGCCTTTCAAAGGATATGAAGGACCTTAAGGAGAGACTTTCAAGAATAGTAGTAGCATATAACTTTGAAGGCAATCCGGTTACTGCAGGAGATCTGAAAGCTGTCGGAGCAATGGCTGCTCTTTTGAAGGATGCATTAAAGCCCAATCTTGTTCAGACACTTGAACATACACCTGTAATTATTCACGGTGGTCCTTTTGCAAATATAGCTCATGGCTGTAATTCAATAAGAGCAACGGAAGCTGCTCTTTTGATGTCAGATATAACAATCACTGAGGCAGGCTTTGGTGCTGACCTTGGAGCTGAGAAATTCCTTGATATCAAGTGCAGAATGAATGGTCTTGCACCTGATGCGGTTGTACTTGTCGCTACTGTGAGAGCACTTAAGTATAACGGCGGAGTACCCAAGGATAAGCTTTCAGAAGAGAATCTTGATGCTCTTAAAAAGGGAATTGTGAATCTTGAGAAGCACATAGAGAACCTTCAGCAGTACGGAATTCCTGTTGTTGTTACACTTAATGCTTTTGTATCAGATACTGATTCAGAGGTTAGTTTTATTGAGGAGTTCTGCAAAGAAAGAGGCTGCGAGTTTGCCCTTTCCGAAGTATGGGAAAAGGGAGGCAAGGGCGGAGAAGCTCTTGCAAAGGCAGTACTTGACACAATTGAGAATAAGAAGAGCAATTTCAGTCCTATATATGCAGATGATCTTTCTCCCGAGGAAAAGATAGAAGCTGTAGCAAAAAAAATTTATGGTGCAAAGGATGTTATCTATGCACCTGCAGCAAAGAAGCAGCTTAAGAAGATTGTTGATATGGGTTATGGAAATCTCCCTGTCTGCATGGCAAAGACTCAGTATTCACTTTCAGATGATCCGTCACTTCTTGGCAGACCTGAAGGATATGATCTGAATGTAAGAGATGCTTATGTTTCCGCCGGAGCAGGATTTATAGTTGTGCTTACGGGTAATATTATGACTATGCCTGGTCTTCCCAAGAAACCGGCTGCTTTTGAGATTGATGTTGATGATAACGGAAATATAGTGGGGTTATTCTGATGGAAACAAAAATAATTGACGGAAAAGAAATATCTCTCATGGTAAAGAATGAAGTCAGGGATAAAACCGCTGCCTTCAAAGAAAAGACAGGAAAAGAAGTATGCCTGGCTGTTATTCTTGTGGGTGAGGATCCTGCATCACAGGTCTATGTAAGAAACAAGAAAAAGGCCTGCGATTATGTTGGTTTTAAGTCATTGTCATACGAACTTCCTGAGAGTACTACCCAGGAGGAACTGCTTGAACTTATAGAGAAGCTCAACAATGATGATTCAGTTCATGGAATCCTTGTACAGATGCCTCTTCCAAAGCAGATTGATGAGAAGACTGTTATCGATACAATAAGCCCTCTTAAGGATGTGGATGGATTTCATCCCATGAATGTCGGTGCACTTTGCATTGGAGAAAAGGGATTTGTTTCCTGTACACCTGCGGGAGTTATTCAGCTCCTTAAGAGATCAGGTGTTGAAATTGCAGGTAAAGAATGTGTGATAATCGGCAGAAGTAATATTGTCGGAAAACCCATGGCGCTTCTTATGCTCAGAGAGAATGCGACAGTAACAGTTGCTCATTCTAAAACAAAAGACCTTGCAGAGGTAGTAAGAAGAGCTGATATAGTTATTGCTGCCATCGGTAAGGCAAAGGCGATCACAGCTGATTACATCAAAGAAGGTGCAGTGGTAATTGATGTTGGCATAAACAGAAATGCAGAAACCGGCAAGCTTTGCGGTGACGTGGATTATGAAAACGTTGCACCTAAGTGCAGTGCTATTACACCTGTTCCCGGCGGAGTGGGTCCCATGACTATCGCTATGCTTATGAACAACTGCCTTGAATCAGCACTCAGATTTTCAGGAGAAAACATTTAATGAAATGTCCTAAATGCGGGGCTTATATTCCTGAAGGAAACCTTTATTGCGGAAAATGCGGCACGGAAATAAGTTTTGTTCCGGAGTTTGAGCCAGAGGTTGAAAACAGAATAAGTGAAAGTCTGTCCGGAGTTGCTAATAATCTTAAAGATGACATTTTTAAGACCAGGAAGCTGTTTGAAGATTCATCTTCAAACAGAAGTAATTATGATCGCAGAACGGTTTTACTGACTTCAATCACTGCAGTAATAATAATTGCAGTTGCTTTGTGTTTATCGTTCCTGCTTTTAAAAGGACTTAACTCTGCAAAGAGCTATGAGGAACAGGCACAGGATTATTATGTTGCCGGAAAGTTTGATAAGGCCATAACTGCCATTGATAAGGCAATCGAAAACACTGAAGATACTGAAACCATAGAAGAGCTGATGTTCAAGCGATTTGCCTATGAGATTGAGGGCTCTTACAGGGATGAAGCCATAGGTACGCTTACAGAGCTTACAGACAGCAATATTTTTTCTGAATCCACAGTTAATCTTGCTACTGAAGAACTTATAAAACTCTACATAGAAGATGAGAATTATGAAGAAGTAGCTGAAATAGTTGCGGAAAGTTCATCAGCACAGATTAAAGCGAAGTATTCGGATTATATTCCAATGAAGCCGGTTATTTATCCTGACGAGGGTGAGTATGATAAGGTATTGGAAATATCCATCACAACCCAGTCAGATGGTGATATCTACTATACAGTTAATGGCTCAGATCCTGACGGTAATTCTATTAAGTATGAGGATGTACTTACTTTGGAAGAAGAAGGAGATTATGTCATAAAAGCCATATGTATCAACAAGTATGGACTTCATAGTGATGTTGCAACTTCAATTTTCAGTATTGAGAATATGGGGCCTGCTGCCCCTGAGATTATGGAGGATAGTGGAGAGTATACTCAGAGCACCATGATTGTTGCAGTTTGTGATGCCGGATGTAAGATTTACTATACTACTGACGGATCTGATCCCACTGCTGAATCAAGGCTTTATGTTTCACCTATCTCAATGCCTGTTGGAACAACACATTTTAAATTTGTGGCGGTTGATCAGGATGGAAATTTAAGTGAGATCGTTGAAAAAGATTACCATTTGTCGTACAGCACACTGGTTTCAGTCGATCAGGCGAGAGCAAGCATTATACAGATCCTTGTTAAACTTGATATTCTGCTTGATTCTACCGGTAAGATGAGAAGTGAAGAGGGCTATTTCGACTATGTTTATGACAGAGAAATAGAAATTACAGGATCCGGTTCATATTATGTTTTTGTTGAAAAACATGTTTATAATGACGGAACCGTAAAAGAAACAGGTCTCTTATATGCTGTAAATACGCACGATGGTAAGGTAAACAGACTTGGATATGATTCAAGTGGCAATTACACGCTTATTACAATATCAAACAGATAAAGTTTAACACTTTAACACGTAAAAGCTTGAAATTATATTATCTATCATTTATTATTTTTTACTAAAGGTAATATCTAAAGAATTCATTTTAGGAGGAGAGCAATGTTCAAAATTTTAGAGGCTAATGAGCTGGCTGCGAATATTCATCAGCTGATCGTAGAAGCTCCCCGTGTGGCAGGCACTTGCATGCCCGGACAGTTTCTTATAGTCCGCGCGGAAGAGGATGGCGAGCGTATACCGCTTACTATCTGTGATTATGATAGAGAAAAAGGTACGGTAGAGCTGGTTGTTCAGGCACTTGGTGCTGAGTCACGTAAAATCTGCCGTAAGAAGGCAGGGGATTCTTTACATGATGTAGTAGGTCCTCTTGGAAATGCTTCAGATCTTTGCAGTGAGGATATCGAAGAACTCAAGAAAAAGAAAATCGTATTCATCGCAGGTGGTGTTGGTACAGCGCCTGTTTATCCTCAGGCTAAATGGCTTAAGGAGCAGGGTGTTGAGTGCGATGTTATCATAGGTGCCAAGAATAAGGATCTCGTTATTCTTGAGGACCGTTTCAAGTCAGTATGTAACCTTTATGTTACAACTGATGACGGTTCATATGGCAGAAGCGGAATGGTTACAAAATGTCTTCAGGACCTCTATGATGAGGGCAAGAGATATGACCATTGTGTAGCAATCGGTCCCATGATCATGATGAAATTTGTATGCAAACTTACAGAGGAACTCGGTATTCCTACAATTGTAAGTATGAATACAATCATGGTTGACGGTACAGGTATGTGTGGTGCATGCAGACTTATGGTTGACGGACAGGTTAAATTTGCATGTGTTGACGGACCTGAGTTTGACGGACACAAGGTTGATTTTGACCAGGCAATGAGAAGAATGAAACTGTATGCTACTGAAGAGGGACGTCTTGCGCTGAAGGAGCAGGAAGGCGATACCCATCATGGCGGATGCGGTAACTGTAACTGAGCTTAATTTGTTTATAAAGAATGGAGATAAAAATGGCACAAGATGTGTGGACAAGAGTACCGGTTCGTGAACAGGATCCCAAGGTTCGCGCAACCAACTTTGAAGAAGTTTGCTTAGGATATAATGAACAGGAGGCAGTTGACGAGGCAACAAGATGTCTTAACTGTCCTAACCCTCAGTGTGTAAAGGGATGTCCTGTATCAATCAATATCCCTAAGTTTATCCAGGAGCTTAAAGAAGGTAATGTTGAGCAGGCTTATCAGACAATAAGTGAATCCAGCGCACTTCCTGCTGTTTGCGGACGTGTTTGCCCTCAGGAGAGCCAGTGCGAAGGAAAATGTATCAGAGGTATCAAAGGGGAAGCTGTTTCTATCGGTAAGCTTGAGAGATTTGTTGCTGATACAGCAAGAGAAAGAGGAATCAAGCCCCAGGGAGCAACTGAGAAGAAGAACAAGAAGGTTGCTATCATCGGTTCAGGCCCTGCAGGACTTACATGCGCAGGCGACCTTGCAAGAATGGGTTATGATGTAACCATTTTTGAGGCACTCCATGAGGCAGGCGGTGTACTTGTGTATGGTATTCCTGAATTCCGTCTTCCCAAGGACGCAGTAGTTAAAAAGGAAATCGAGAACGTTGAGTCTCTCGGTGTTAAGATTGAGAAGGACGTTGTAATCGGAAAGTCCGTTACAATTGATTCACTTATGAAGGATGAAGGCTTTGAAGCTGTATTCATCGGTTCAGGTGCAGGTCTTCCCAGATTCATGAATATCCCCGGTGAGCAGGCTCTCGGAGTATTCTCCGCTAATGAGTTCCTCACAAGAAGCAATCTTATGAAGGCATTTAGCGAAGACAGCACAACACCTATTATGAAGCCTAAGAAGTGCGTAGTAGTCGGTGGTGGTAACGTAGCAATGGATGCTGCACGTACAGCATTAAGACTGGGTGCAGAGGTTCATATCGTTTACAGACGTGGCGAAGAAGAGCTTCCTGCACGTAAGGAAGAAGTTGAGCACGCTAAGCAGGAAGGTATCATCTTTGATCTTCTTTGCAACCCTGTTGAAATCCTTGAGGATGAGAACGGATGGGTTAAGGGATGCAGATGCATTCGTATGGAGCTTGGTGAGCCTGATGAGAGCGGAAGAAGAAGCCCTGTAGAAGTTGCAGGTTCAGAGTTTGAAATTGAGTGTGATGCAGTTATCATGTCACTTGGAACAAGCCCGAATCCGCTTATTTCCAGCACAACAGATGGTCTTGATATCAACCGTCGTAAGTGCATCGTTGCTGATGAAGAGAATGGTAAGACATCAAAAGACGGTGTATTTGCAGGTGGTGATGCCGTAACCGGAGCTGCAACCGTTATTCTTGCAATGGGTGCCGGCAAAGCAGCAGCTAAGGGAATCGACGAGTATCTCAGCAATAAGTAAATAAATTCGTTCGGTGCGCGTTTTCATCTTATGAGAACGTGCGCCGAATTTAATAAATATGTATCGATATGCGTTTATACTTAGGGAGAAAAGATGGTATATCAGAGTAGTGCGCAGAAGGCACAGGATAATCATGGAAGCGGCATAATGCTTATTGCCGTTGGTGGATTGGGACTTATTGGAGATGTAATATTTCTTACCCTGAATCCTATGAATATGCCGATTTTTAATAGATATCTTTCTTGTGGTGTTATGGGAGCGTTATTCGTTCTTTTTTTCGTTATGGGAATTTTATCTGTAAGAAATTATAAGATCTTTAGCGAAAAAGCAAAAGAAGAGAACAACATGGTCAATCAGGTCAGGGAATGGTGCGAAAAAGAGCTGACCAGGGAGGTCATTGAAGAAGATATCAGTTTTTCCGATGAAGAAGATTCAAACTTTTTTGGTGATGACACCATGTATTTTAAGAGATGTGAATATATAAAAGAACGCATCCGCAGACAGTACGTTAACATTGATGAAGGGCTTATGGATGCCTTTGTTGACGAATTTTATGCGGATCTTTACGGAGATGAAGATTGATAAGTATTGATATCTTATGTGTTGGCAAGATCAAGGAAAAGTATTGGAATGATGCCATTTCAGAGTATTCCAAGAGATTGTCAAAATACTGCAAGTTAAAGGTGACAGAAGTGCAGGATGAGAAAACTCCTGACAATGCTTCTGATGCTCTTGAACAGCAGATTAAAGACAAGGAAGGCGACAAGCTTTTAAAGTATATTGACCCAAAAGCTTATGTAGTTGCACTTGCTATTGATGGAAAGCGATATTCTTCCACGGGATTCGCTGACCTTTTTGAAGAGAAAACAGTATCAGGTACAAGCAAAATACAGTTTATTATCGGAGGTTCACTGGGACTGTCAGATAAAGTTCTTGGAAATGTTTCCGGAAAGATCAGTTTTTCCGACATGACATTTCCACATCAGATGATGAGAGTAATTTTGCTTGAACAGATTTATCGTGCATATAGAATTATAAACGGAGAGCCATATCATAAATGAGCGGAATCACTGAAAGAACAATGCTGCTGGGCGTAGATGAAATGCAGAACATATTTGGGCAGCATGACAAATATATCAGAAAAATAGAGGACAACCTCAGCGTTGAGATAATTGACAGAGGCGGAGAACTTCATATTATCGGAACAGCTGAGAATGTATCAAGAGCTTATGGTATAATAGGAGAGCTTGCCGGATTATCAAAATCCAATGCTGATATTGAGGAACAAAGTGTAAATTATGCAATTCAGCTTTCAAATGATCCATCAGGTGATGAGATGGAAGCTAAGGGCAATGTACTCAGTCAGATAGACGCAGATGTTATCTGCCATACAATAAATGGAAAGCCCATTAAACCCAAGACTTTGGGCCAGAAAAAATATGTTGATGCGATCAGAAAGAACATGATCGTATTTGGACTTGGCCCTGCAGGTACGGGAAAAACATATCTCGGAATGGCCATGGCCATCACAGCATTTCAAAAGGGAGAGGTTGAAAGAATAATCCTTACAAGACCTGCAATCGAAGCAGGCGAGAAACTGGGATTTTTGCCCGGAGACCTTCAGAGTAAGGTTGATCCGTATCTTCGTCCTTTATATGATGCCCTGTATCAGATAATGGGTGCAGACAATTTTGTTAAGAACATGGAGAAGGGCCTAATTGAGGTAGCTCCTCTTGCCTATATGAGAGGAAGAACACTTGATAATGCTTATATAATACTGGATGAGGCGCAGAATACAACGCCGGCCCAGATGAAGATGTTCCTTACACGAATAGGCTTCGGCTCAAAAGTAATTGTAACCGGTGATGCTTCTCAGAAGGATCTGCCAGCTGATACCAGGTCCGGTCTTGATATTGCAAAAATGGTACTTGAGAAGATCGACGATATAGCTTTTTGCAATCTTACAAGCAGGGATGTTGTCAGACATCCACTTGTTCAGCAGATAGTAAAAGCCTATGAGGACTTTGAGAAAAAAGGCAAAAATGAAAGTAAAGTAAAATCAATTAAGAGGCGGGAAAGACATTAGTATTATGGAGAATATAGAAAAGCAGCAGTCGGCTGATGGTAAAAAAACAGCCGGCAGACCGATAAGAATTCTTATGGCATCAGTTTTCTTTGTAACAGGAATTCTTGTAAGTCTTGCATCTTATCTGTATGGATTTAAAACTGAAATAATAATACGAAACGGAGTTACGGGTTTTTTATGTGGCGGCATTATAATCTACATGCTTGCAGAAGCCAGCTCCAGAAAACGTTTATCATATGATAATGGTACAAAGCGTGACAGGTTTGTTGTTTCTTATTATGTGGGACTTATTATTTCACTTTGTCTACCCATGATAACAATAGAGGCATGGCCTTATATTTTTATATTTCTTCTGCTTGGACTTTTTTCAAACAGCGAAATAGGACTTTTTTCAGGAAGCACGCTCCTGATGTTTTCTGTTCTTTTGGAAAAGGATGGAAACTATGCTGAATTCTTTATATATTTTGTGGCAGGTGCCGTAATTCTTTCTCTTTTAAGAGATTTGACGGAAACAACAAGGATCGGTTTTCCGATATTTATATCAATTACCTGTTTGCTGGTTCTGATCGTAGGATATGATGTACTTTTTCAGAACAGGACACTCAGCCCTGCAATGTTTATAGTGCCTCTTGTAAATATTCTTGTAAGTATAATACTTATGCTTATTCTTCTGAATATTTTTGGAGTTTACGTAATCAGAAAGAGCAATGACAGATACATGGACATCAATGATACCGAGTATCCGCTGCTTGTTAAGCTTAAAGAAAAGGATAAGGATGCCTATTTTAAAGCAATCCATGTCGCTTATCTTGCAGAACGAATCGCACTCGATCTTGATCTTAATGCGAGAGCAGTAAAGACCATGTCATATTACAGCAAAATCGGTGTTATTGATGGTTCTTCCAAATGGGAAGATGTTAAACACTTTTATATTGAGAACAGTTTTCCTGAGGAAGCAATATCTTATCTCAAGGAGTATATTACTAATGACAGGTCAAAACCGCTTTCAAGAGAAGCAGCGGTTATATATATGAGTGATACTATCATTACTTCGATAATGTATCTGTTTCAGAAGGATAAAAAAACCAATATCAACTATGATGAACTCATAGACAAGGTATTTATCCATAAAATGGAGAATGGTGAACTTTATCATTATAATATTTCCCTTTATGAGCTTGATAGAATGAAGGCTCTTATGAAGAAGGAGAAGCTTTATTATGACTTTTTACGTTGAAAACGAGACTAATGCACAGTTTCCCTTTGAAATAGAAGAGACAGCTGTAAAGGTTGCAAATGAGGTTCTCAGGACTGAAAACTGTCCTTATGATGTGGAAATTAATCTCATCATAACAGATGACGATGGAATCCATCAGATGAACAATGAGTTCAGGGGAATAGATTCAGCTACTGATGTATTGTCATTCCCCAATATCAGTTATGATGAGCCGGGAGACTTTTCTGTATGCGAAGGGGAGCAGAAAATAGACATTACAGATCCTGAATCCGGAAGAATTATTTTCGGAGATATAGTTATAAACGAAAACAGAGTAAGAGAGCAGGCTGATGAATACGGACACAGCCAGGAGAGGGAATTTGCTTTTCTTGTAGCTCATTCAATGCTTCATCTTTGCGGATATGACCACATGGAAGAGGATGAGGCGAAAATAATGGAGGAGAAACAGGAGACAGTTTTAAATAATCTTGGAATCACAAGAGACTGAGAGAAAAGTTTGGGTGGAGTCATGGAAAAAAGTAAAAAGATAAGACCGGACCTTATACTTTCGTCCGGATTGATTTCTGTTGCAGCGATGATGATTTTATGCATCATCTTTTATATGATCACAGGTGCTGAAGGGGTTGGTTATTTGTCAGCTCCTGTTGCGTTGTTTTTATTTGGATATGGAGTACTCATATTTTCATTTGAGATCATTACAAGAGAGATGATCAAGATCCATCTTCACAGAGGACAGATGAATGAGGGCCATAAAAAGATAAAGCATCTAATGGTTGCAGGGGCGATACTGGGTGTCCTGCTTTCACTTATCTGTGTGGCTTTTTCAAGTGTGTTTGCAAATCTGATATTTCATTCTTCAAGAAGTTTTTATGTTTTGATTGCAATTGTACCTGTATTTCTGTTCATGAGCATACAGGGCGTCTTAAGAGGATATCTTAGCGGCGCAGGATTTATGTCATCTTCACTGTTTTCAAATGTGATCCTTGTGGCGGTTACCTATGTTTTGTTTATTATCTTTTCAGGTGCTGCCTACAGTCATGGATTAAAAGTAAATGCACTGATGCATGTGGATGATATTGCATCTGCTTATGGGGCAATAGGCGCAGCGCTTGGAATGACTGTAAGTACACTTTTGAGTTTTCTGTTTATTGTGATAATGGTTCTTGTAAAGAGAAGACAGCTTAAGGAACTTGCTGAGAACTCTGCTGCAAAGAAAAACACATCAGATCATGGATTTATGTATGATCTTATTCCGCTCTGGCTTATTTTTGGACAGGGAGGACTTCTCCTTTTTATTGATGAATGTGTTTATATGGGTGTTGCCAATAAGCTTCATTCTGCGGAAAACAATATTGAAAACTGGGGAATCTATATAGGTCAGTGTTTTGCACTTACTGCTGCGATCATTTTCCTGACTGTAATTCCCTTTGTAAAGTCCTGGTTTGGTGTAAAGATCAGTATAGTAAAAAGAGAGTATAAAAATGCAAGGATAAAGATACAGAATCTTATGCATTTTGAGGCGATGCTGATCTTTCCAATCGTAATATGGCTGATGGTGCTCGCTGGCACATTTACAGCACTTATTTATGGCAAAACAAATGTAGCTGCCGTGAACATGATAGTGCTTACACTGCCCATTGCACTTCCGGGAGCATTTCTGCTTTTTCAGACATTTTTGCTGGTGCAGCTTAAGAATAATCTTCTTATTACGGTGAATGCAGTTGTTGGCATTGTAGTACATCTTGTCACACTGATAATCATGGCTGCAGTTCTTAACCTTGGAATACATGCATCAATTGCTGCATTTTTTGGAATGATACTTCTGCAGGCTATACTTGGATTTTTCGAGATCAAAGTTATGCTTGATTATAAGCAGGAGCTGGTGAGAAATATTTTGAAGCCTCTTTTGGCTGCCGGTATTTCCGGACTTTTGGCACTGGGAATCGACAGACTTTTGGTTAATCTTATAGGGGAAGTTCTGACACTTATAATTGCGCTGATTCTTTCTTTTATAGTTTATATGGTGATGCTCATTGTTTTAAGAAGTGTCAACAGATACGAACTTGAGAAGATGCCCTTTGGCGACTACTTTGCTTTATTGGCAGACAGAATTCAGTAAAAAACAAAGGAGTTTAATCCATGGCAAGAAAGGTTGTAATAGCAGGAGGCGGAGCCGCCGGACTATGTGCTGCAATAAGTGCGGCCAGAGAAGGCGCTGTGGTTACCGTAATTGAAAAAACCGACAGCTGTGGTAAGAAGCTGTCCATGACCGGTAACGGCAGATGCAATCTGACAAACCTCGACATGAAGAGCGAAGATTTTAATGATTCTGCAAGAGGCAGAATGAAGAAGTTTCTTCAAAAATTCGGAACGGATAGAACAATGGAATTCTTTGATTCCCTTGGTCTTATTATGATAAATGAATCAGGATATATTTATCCAATAACGGGACAGGCGGCCTCTGTTGTTAATGCGCTTTATAAAGAGTGCGAGAGGTTGTCGGTCTCTTTTTGCTACAATGAACAGGTAAAAAGAATAATACCGGATAACGACGGTGATGGAATATCATTTACGGTCAAAACAACAGGCTCTGAATACAAAGCAGACAGAGTGATACTGGCAACAGGCGGACTTGCAGGCCCCAAGAGCTGTGGCTCCACAGGCGACGGGTATTATATTTGTGAGACGCTGGGGATGGCTAAAAAGGAAACATTTCCGGCACTTACATCACTGATATGCGAAGATGAAACACTGCCTTCGGATAAAGGAGTAAGGATGACGGCAACGGTTTCATTTATGATAGGTGACGGAGTTTTCACTTCAGAATATGGTGAGATTCAGATCACCAAAAACGGCATTTCCGGAATCCCGGTAATGCAGGCATCAGGACTTATAGCACAGCATCTTTCTGAAAAAAGACCTGTAAGTGCCTCCATTAACTTTTTCCCGGATTACAGTGAAGAAGAGTTTCAAAAACTTGTTTCACATCTTCTTGCACTTCCTGGGGAGAGAAAACTTGGTGATCTTTTAAACGGGATATGCAATTCGGAGATAAACCACATGATACTTACCAGAATGAAGTTGAGTCCCGGTATGAAGACAAAAAATGTGGGTGAATCAATGCTGAGGTGTGTACTTAATCAGTACAGGGACCTTAGAATAGAAATCAAGGGAGTTTCTGACTACAAGAAAGCCCAGGTAACAAGAGGTGGAATAAGCCTTGGAGACATTGATGATAATTGCCAGTCCATAAAGGTTCCCGGACTTTTCCTTGCGGGGGAACTTCTTGATGTTGATGGAAGATGCGGCGGATATAACCTTCAGTGGGCATGGTGCAGTGGCTTTTTGGCAGGAGAGGCGGCAAGCTGTTTATGATAAGAATAAGTTCAATAAAATTTGCAAATAGCGGAATGGAAAAACTGCCTGAAGATGATAAGGAGAGGCTTCAGCTTCTAAAGAGGAACCTTATCAGAAAATCAGCAAAGCTTTTGAAGATAAATGAATCAGATATTGATGAAATCTTTATCAGAAAGCATTCCATTGATGCCCGTAAAAAGCCGGAAATCTATGACCTTTATTCTGTAGATGTGGTACTTGCCGGCAAATCTCCTAATGAAGAGAAAATAATAAAAAAGTCCGGCTGTAAGAATGCACAGGTAGTAAAAAACAAAAAGTATATTTTCCCTGCTAACAGAAAAGAGGATGAAGACAAAAAGAGAAATGGCGATTCCAAAGAATTCAGACCTGTAATAATCGGAGCAGGTCCTGCAGGACTATTTTGTGCCTATCAGCTGGCAAAAGAAGGTTATTGTCCCATTGTCCTTGAGAGGGGAATGGATGTAGATAAAAGACTCAGGGCAGTTGAAGAATTTTGGGCAGGCGGAGAGCTTAATCCCAAGGGAAATGTACAGTTTGGTGAAGGCGGCGCAGGAACTTTTTCTGATGGAAAACTTAATACAATGGTCAAGGACAAGGATGGCAAGGGCTACCACTGCCTCGAGATTTTTACCGGGAACGGCGCTCCTGAAAACATTCTGTTTGAGGCAAAACCTCATATTGGAACAGATATCCTGAGGACTGTCGTCAAAAACATGAGAAATACCATTATAAGTCTCGGGGGTGAATTTTACTTTGAGACAAAAGTATCAGAGATAATTCTGAAAAATACCGGTGACGGTAAGAAAATTGCAGGTGTTAAATGCGAGGATGGAAGAGAGTTTTTGTCAGATGTCGTGGTTCTTGCCATTGGACACAGCGCAAGGGATACTTTCAAAATGCTTTATGATACCGGGATTAATATGGAACCCAAGCCTTTTGCTGTGGGACTTCGAGTTGAGCATCCGCAGAAGCTTATCAATCATTCCCAGTACGGAATTGAAAATCCCACAAGTCTTCCGCCGTCTCCGTATAAGGTGACAGCGAGAAGCAGCAGCGGACACGGAGTTTATTCATTCTGCATGTGTCCCGGAGGATATGTCGTAAACGCATCTTCCGAGGAGAAAAGACTTGTAGTTAACGGAATGAGCTACTCCAAAAGAGATGGCAAAAACGCAAACAGCGCAATAGTCGTAACTGTTGATACACAGGATTTTGGCGGAACTGACGTACTTTCCGGCGTGGAGTTCCAAAGACGCCTTGAAGAAGCTGCCTATGAAATAGGCGGAGGGAAAATACCGGTAGAATATTTTGATGATTATAAAAAAGGTATAGAGCTTCTTAAAAGCGGAGAGAGTGACGAGAGCGTTCTTGCCTCAATAAATGCTCATGAGGATGCAGGCAGAAATACGCCCAGTATCAAGGGAGAATACACCTATGCCCCTGTTCACAGACTTTTACCTGAGAGTCTCGGTGAATCAATAGCAGAGGGCATGGAACAGTTTGGAAGAATGATAAAGGGCTTTGACAGTGATGAAGCGTTATTTTCAGGTGTTGAAGCAAGAACTTCATCTCCTGTAAGAATAAACAGAGGAGATACCCTTGAAGCGCTGGATGTGGAAGGCTTATATCCCTGTGGTGAAGGCGCAGGCTATGCAGGCGGAATAACTTCTGCAGCTATGGATGGAATGAAGGTTGCAGAGCAGATAGCAATTCATTACTATCCCGGCAAAAACCTAAAGAGAAAGGCTATGCTGAATGAAAGAAAGGCAGTTTGCGCAGATGACAGGATAGCGATGAACGAAGCCCTGACTAAAAAGCTTCTCTCAAACAGTGAGTATAAGGCTGCTGAAGATATACTTGTTTATTGCAGTACTGAGGATGAAGCAGGTACTCTTGATTTTATAGAAAAAGCATTATCTGACGGTAAAAACGTTTACTGCCCTAAAATTACCGATAAAAAGCACAGCTGTATGGAATTTGTGAAGATATCATCTCCGGCGGATCTTTGTGAAGTGACGTTCGGAATCAGGGAGCCTTCAATAAACAAAGATTCCGAAATCTATGAATTTAATGGGAAAAAGACACTGATGATACTTCCGGGGCTTGTTTTTGACAAGAACGGTAACAGGATAGGCTACGGCGGCGGATATTACGACAGATATCAAAAACGCTTTTTTAATGAAATTCAAAATGGTATGATTAAGAACATAGCTTTGGCATATCATTTTCAGTTAGTCGATGAAAACCTGTCGATCTATATGAATGAATTTGATTTTGCTGTTACTGAAATAATTACTGATTGATGAAGGACAGGGAGGATTGCCATGAGTAATGATGCTGCTAAGATAAAAGAAGAGATTTTGTCCATGGGGGTGAAGGCAAAAGCTGCCAAGTATGAGTTGGCAAAGCTTTCAACTGAAGAGAAAAACAAGGTCCTTTTAGAGGTTGCGGAGGAACTTGTAAACAGCAAGGATGAGATTTTAAAAGAGAATGCCAAAGATATTAAAAAAGGCGAGGATGAGGGAATGCATCCGGGCCTTGTTGACAGATTAAGGCTTACAGAGGCAAGAATTGAGGATATAGCTCTTGGTATCAGACAGGTGGCGGAACTTCCTGATCCTATTGGTGAGGTATTAGACAAAAGTGTCCTTGAGAACGGTCTTAAAATAAACAAAGTCAGTGTTCCTCTCGGCGTTATCGGAATAATATATGAATCAAGACCTAACGTTACCGCAGATGCTTTTTCACTTACTTTCAAAGCAGGTAATGTGGTTATCCTTAAGGGCGGTTCTGATGCAATATGCTCAAATCTGGCTATCACAGCCGTTATAAGAAGAGTAATCGAGAGAAACGGCTATAATCCGGACTTTATTCAGCTCATTCCTTTTACAGACAGAAGTGCGGTTAATGAGCTTTTATCTCTTCGCGGGTATGTGGATGTAATTATCCCCAGAGGCAGCGCAAGGCTTATCAGAACAGTATGTGACAACAGCAAAATCCCTGTAATTGAAACAGGAAGCGGAAACTGCCACATATACATAGATGAGTTTGCTGATATTAAAAAGGCAATTCCGATAATAATAAATGCAAAGACACAGAGAATTGGTGTATGTAACGCAGCAGAATCCCTTGTGGTCCATGAAAAGATCAGGGACGCGTTTTTACCTGAACTATCAAAGGCTATGAAGGAAAATAAAGTTGAACTCAGGGCTGACAGTCTGTCCATAGATCTGCTTCCTGAATCAAAGCCTGCTACCGAGGAAGATTTTGGCACAGAATATCTTGATTATATTTTATCTGTAAAAACCGTAAAGAATGTTGATGAGGCAATTTCTCATATAAATAAATACAATACGGGTCATTCTGAAAGCATTATCACAGAGAATAAGGAAAATGCTGAGAAATTCTTAAATGGTGTGGATGCTGCCTGTGTTTATGTTAATGCATCAACAAGATTTACCGACGGATTCCAGTTTGGTCTTGGTGCAGAGATCGGAATCAGTACACAGAAGCTTCATGCAAGAGGCCCCATGGGACTTAAGGAACTCTGTTCCTACAAATATCAGATTATAGGAGATGGTCAGGTCAGACCTTGATTATATGAAAACTAAGGAAGAAGTAATTAAATTAAGAGAAGAAATTATCAGGGTTTCACTTGAGCTTCTGGAAAAGGGGCTGATTGTAAGGACCTGGGGAAATATCAGTGCCAGGATTGATGATACACATTACATCATTACTCCCAGTGGAATCAAATATGAGGATCTGGAGCCTTCCATGCTTCCTGTAGTCTGCATAACAGACGGTAGCTATGAAGGAGAATACAAACCTTCAAGTGAATTCCTTGTTCATTCAGCTGTTTATAAATCAAGAAATGATGCGGAGTTTGTGATTCATACACATCAGACCTACGCGACAATTGTAGGAGTTCTTGGAAAGAAGAGACTTAAAGCTGAAAAACATGAGAAAAAGCTTGTTTTTCCAGTTGCTGATTATGGACTTCCTGGAACTGAGAAATTAGCCAATAATGTAAAAGAGGCTCTTGGAAGATGTAATGATACCAAGAGCGTAATAATGGCAAATCATGGAAGTCTGAGTTTTGGCAGAACCGGAGAGGATGCGGTGAAGGAAGCTCTGTCTTTGGAAGCGGCTGCACAGAAATATATTTACACCGTAGGAAAAACTGAAATTGATTTTGGTCTTGATGAGGGCTTCTCAAGCTACATCGAGGATGGAGAAATCAAATATACAACAGCTCAGACACCCGAGAGAATAAAGCTTATTCACAAGGAAATATATTCCAAGAGACCTGACGTTAAATATATTTTTCATAATAAATCTGAAGCAGTTATGACTATTTCAAGAAGAGTCAATCATATGAAACCGCTTCTGGATGATTTTGCGCAGATTATTGGAACCGGGGTGCGAATTCCCACATCCGAGGTAATGGGGCTGCAGATTAAGAAAAATATTAATGTGGTGTTTGGCCACAATGACGGAGCTTACTGCCTTGGAGTAAATGAAGATGAGGCAAAAGCTGCAGCAATAGTGCTTGATAAGGGCTGTATAGCTCATATCGCGGTAATAAGATATGGCGAGGGGAAATTCCTTTCTTATTTTGACTGTCTGAAAATGAACAGGAATTACAGAAAGAATTACAGTAAACTCGCAGAAACAGTGAACGATTAATTGTAAATTTTGTTTTCACTGACAGTTATCTTGTGCTAAACTAATTATATAAATTTTACGCTAAGAGGTGACAGGTTATGGCAAAGACATCAAAAAAAGATAACTATGTAGCATATGTTGCCAGTTATACTTCCGGCTCCAAGGACAATTACGGAATCCGTATCTATGACGTGGACATGGAGAATGGACGAATGACCGAAAAAGAGAAGGTTATGATAACCAACTCTTCATATATCGCTCTTTCACATGACAAGAAGACATTGTACTCAATTACCGATGCCGGTGTAGAGGCATATCATATTGAGGCTGACGGTAGTCTTACAATTCTCAACAAAGCATCAATAAATGGTATGCGTGGATGTTATCTCAATATGGATCAGGATGATAAGTTCCTGGTTTGCGCAGGATATCATGATGGTAAGGTAACAATTCTCAAACTTAATGATGACGGAAGTATCGGTGAGATCACGGATGAGAAATTCCACAAGGGTCTTGGTACAATCGCAGGAAGAAACCATACACCTCATGTACAGTGTCTTAAGGTAACAAAAGACAACAAATATCTTTTGGCTGCAGACCTTGGTATGGACAGAGTAAATGTTTACAGATTTGATACCAAGAACGGTAAGATTTCAGATATAGATGTAATTCACTGTGATCAGGAATCATCACCCAGACACATGCAGTTCTCAAAAGACGGAAAATTCCTCTATGTTGTATTTGAACAGCAGTGCAGTATTAATGTTTATATGTACACTGAGGAAAATGGAATTCCTTCATTTGAAGAGATCCAGTCAGTTCAGAACTCAGAAGAGAAGGATACAATCGGTGTTGCCAGCAGTGCACTTAAGTTCTCAGATGATTATGAGTATCTTGTAAGCTCTGTTGCAGGTGAGAACAACGCCATTATTTATAAAGTGGATAAGGAATCAGGACTTCTTACAAAGAAGATTGAGCTTCCCATTTCAGGAGCTTATCCGAAGGATGTAAGCCTTTTCCCTGATAACAAGCACCTTGTTTCACTTAATCAGGAATCAAATACAATGACATTCTTCAATGTTCATTTTGATAACAATACTATAGTAATGAATGGTCCGGAACTTCCTGTTGAGAGACCTAACTGCATATTATTCCACAAGCTTCCGGAATAATTTTCAGCTGCTTACTTCGGTAAGCAGCTTTTCTTTTTGCTTATTGAACTTGAAGTTTAAGACTGTAACGTGGTAAATTATGTAGATAAACAAGAATAGTAAGAAAAGGGAGTCAGTTTAGATGGGCGGATCTGTATTTGGAAAAAACATTACTGTTACAACCTGGGGTGAGTCACACGGGGCAGCACTTGGCGCTGTCATTGACGGTTTTCCTGCCGGTGTTGAGATTTCTTCTTCAGATATTCAGGTTATGCTGGATAGAAGAAAACCCGGAACTTCAGATATAACTACACCGAGAAAGGAAGCCGATGAAGTGGAGATTCTTTCCGGTATTTTTGAAGGAAAGACCACAGGTACTCCTATTTCAATGATGATAAGAAATACTTCACAAAAATCATCTGATTACAGTGAGATTGCATCATATTACAGACCCGGACATGCTGATTTAGGCTTTGATTCAAAATATGGTTTCAGAGACTACAGAGGCGGAGGAAGATCATCAGGACGCGAGACTATAGGAAGAGTCTGCGCCGGTGCTCTTTGCAAAAAGCTCTTAAACCAGATGGGGATTGATGTATTTGCATACACTACATCCATCGGAGATGTAGCGATAGACAGATCCAGATTCGACAGAGATCAGATTGTCAAATCACCTACAGGTATGCCGGATGCAAAAGCAGATGAGGAGGCTTTCGAGCTTATTAAGAGATACAGACAGGAAGGCGATTCAATAGGAGGCACTATTGAATGTGTAATAAAGGGAGTTCCCGCAGGTGTTGGTGAACCTGCTTTTGATAAACTCGACGCATCACTTTCTAAAGCTGTAACGAGTATAGGTGCGGTTAAAGCCATTGAGATTGGTGACGGATGCCAAGTCTCTCTCAAAAAGGGAAGTGAAAATAATGATGAATTTGAGATGGCAGACGGCAAGGTGATTAAAAAGACAAATCACTCAGGCGGTATTCTTGGCGGGATCAGTGACGGTTCAGATATTATCCTCAGAGCTCATATCAAAGCCACACCCAGCATTTCATCTAAGCAGAACACCGTAAATAAGGATGGAGAGAATATTGAAATAAGTATCGGCGGAAGACATGATCCTGTTGTAGTGCCCAGGGCAGTTGTTGTTGTAGAATCAATGTGCGCAATAACAGTTCTTGATCTTTTGATGTCAAATATGCATTCAAAAGCAGAATCTGTAATAAAATTTTATAAATAGTAAAAACGGAGAAAGAGATGTGAAATTTGCATCTCTTTTTGTGTATAATATTAAAAAATAACATTAAAAATTTTATTTTCTTAAGATTTTCTTAATTTTTCTATGTTATTTTTTTTCAAATAGTTATATAATGGCAATAGTATTTTTATGAGGTTATTTTAAAGTGCGCGCAAACAGGTTACAAATGGGGCCTACATTCAGGGATAAACTCACTGAGAAGGTCAGGAAATTTAATAAAAAGCACAAGAAATTAAAATTTCTTGGTATAGCGTATGCAATGACCGTTCTTTGTCTTTATGACATAGGACTTCATTTTAGCCACAATGTTAAGAGATATACATGTCTTGCAAGTATTTTGTTTTTCTTTGTGGCAAGCAGTAGCTTCACATATCCGGAGGCTATTTCTTTGAATGTCAGTTTTGTATCTGACGCAGCTGTTGATTCTCCTGAGGGGGAGATGCTTTATACTTCTGATTACTTTGACGAGGGCGCATCCGAATCTGATGCCGAACTCGCTGAGGTGGTCACGGTAGATCCTGAGATCATGAGCACTCCGGACTCTGTATCATCTGAGTATGAGGAGGTTACTGATCAGCAGATTTCATCAGAAGATATTGATCTTGATAATGTTGATGATTCACTCACAGAGGTTGAGGTTTCTGATGACTATAAGTTTGATGTTAATGACTGGAGATTGATTCTTGTAAATAAACAGCATCCAATTCCGGAGAATTATAAGTTTCCTCTTGGAAGTATCAATTCTTCAATGTTATGTGACGAAAGAGTAATTTCTCCTCTTAAGTCAATGCTGAAGGCTGCTTCTGATGATGGAATCGGTCTTGTTATCTGCTCACCCTACAGAGATTCAAGCAGACAGGAAGGACTGTTTGCAAGAAAAATAAATTATTATATGGAAGCAGGGCTTTCATATATGGAAGCATATAATCTTTCTTCGCAGGCAGTTACGGTACCCGGTTCATCTGAACATCAGATGGGACTTGCATTTGATATTGTTTGTGGAGATCATTACGAACTTGATGATGATTTCGGTGAAACTCCTGCAGGAAAATGGCTTGCAGACAATAGTTACAAATATGGTTTTGTTGTAAGATATTTAAAGGGCAAGGAAAATATTACAAGTATAGAGTACGAGCCCTGGCATTTCCGCTATGTAGGCGTTGAGGCCGCAAAGGTAATGCACGACAATAATCTTTGCCTGGAGGAATTCTGGGACAACTACATGCATGAATAAATCAGGCTGCCGCAGGGCGGCCTTTTTTATGCTATAATACAATCTTGAACATAATGTTCAGGATTGCTATAAGGAAGGTTTTATATGTACAAAATTTTAAAGAAGGAAAACAGAGCAAAGAGAGCTGAATTTAAAACTGTTCATGGTACGATTCAGACCCCTGTTTTTATGAATGTTGCTACTGTGGCAGCAATAAAAGGCGCAGTTTCCACTGAAGATCTGGAGCAGATAGGAACACAGGTCGTTTTATCAAATACCTATCATCTGCATTTAAGACCCGGTGATGATGTTATTTATAAGATGGGCGGACTTCATAAGTTTATGAATTGCAAACAGCCCATACTTACAGATTCAGGCGGATTTCAGGTGTTCTCTCTTTCAGAGAACAGAAGAATAAGGGAAGAGGGCGTATACTTCAGATCTCATATTGACGGTCATAAGCTTTTTATGGGACCTGAAGAAAGTATGAGAATCCAGTCCCACATTGCTTCAACTATCGCTATGGCATTTGATGAATGTCCTTCGGCAAGAGCTGATCATGATTACGTTCAGATGTCTGTAGACAGAACCACAAGATGGCTTGAAAGATGCAAGAAGGAGATGAACAGGCTTAATTCACTTCCGGATACCATAAACAAGAATCAGCTTTTGTTTGGAATAAATCAGGGAGCGATATTTGATGATATCAGAATAGAGCATGCAAAGAGAATATCCGAAATGGATCTTGACGGTTACGCTGTTGGCGGACTTGCAGTAGGAGAGACTCATGAGGAAATGTATCACGTACTTGATACCGTTGTACCTTTCCTTCCTGAAGACAAACCTACATATCTTATGGGTGTTGGTACACCTGCAAATATTCTTGAGGCCGTCGACAGAGGTATTGATTTCTTTGACTGCGTATATCCCAGCAGGAACGGCAGACATGGACACCTTTATACCAAGAAGGGACATATCAATCTCATGAATGCAAAATATGAGCTTGATGACAGACCGATTGAAGAGGGATGCGGATGTCCTGCATGCAGAAGATATTCAAGAAGTTATATAAGACATCTTCTTAAATCAGGAGAGATGCTGGGAATGAGACTTTGTGTATTGCACAATCTTTATTTCTATAATCATCTTATGGAGGATATCAGAACAGCCATCGAAGAGGGCAGATTTGCAAAGTTTAAGAAGGATATGCTTGAGTCCTTCCTTGAATATGACAGTGCAGAGATTTCTGAGAGATATGATATAGCCAAGGGATGGAAAAAGGGATAAAAACTCTACTTGTTTTAAATCCCTATTAATTGTAAACTATTCTTTGTTTAAAAAGATATATATTGGAGGTTTGTATGAATTTCAGTAATTTAATGCTTCTTGATGCAGCAAGTGGAGCGACCGGAGCAAGCGGTCTTATGATTATTCTTATTTATGTAGCTATTTTTGCTGTGCTTTATTTTGTAATGCTTCGTCCTCAGCGTAAGGAACAGAAACAGAAGGCTCAGCTTTTGTCTCAGCTCGCTGTTGGTGACAGCGTGAGAACAACAGGCGGTTTCATCGGAACTGTTATCGATATCGACGATGAGTCATCAACTGTTATCGTTGAGTTTGGCAATAACAAGAACTGCCGTATCCCCATGGTTAAGGAAGCAATCGTTGAGGTTGAGAAGCCTGAGGATGCAGTTGCTGCGAATAATTCCAAGGATGAGAAAACAAAGTAATTTGTAAAGAGGACGATTGTGTCCGTATTATAAAGTGGATAAGCCGGCAGTATTTTTTATTTGCCGGCTTTCATTGTAATTAAGCATGTCTGTTTTGTCAGATAAAACCAGTGATTTAGAGGAGTAAAGTATGAAACTAAACGTAGCTTGTATTGCCGGTGACGGAATCGGACCGGAAATTGTTGCTGAAGCAAGAAAAGTTGTTGATAAGGTCTGTGAAGTCTACGGGCATGAGATTACATATACTGATGTACTTATGGGCGGCTGCTCAATTGATGCATATGGTGTGCCCCTTACAGATGAGACAATAGATATCTGTAAGAAATCCGATGCTGTACTTATGGGCTCCATCGGCGGAGATACCAATACTTCTCCCTGGTATAAACTTGAACCTTCACTCAGACCAGAAGCCGGTCTTCTTAAGATAAGAAAATCCCTTAATCTTTTTGCAAACCTCAGACCGGCTTTCTTATATCCTCAGCTTAAGGATGCATGTCCTTTGAAGGAAGAGACATCTGAAAAGGGTTTTGATCTTCTTATAATGCGTGAGCTTACAGGCGGACTGTATTTTGGCGCAAGGAAGACAGAAGAGATTGATGGAGAGACAGTTGCAACAGATACTCTTGTGTATAAGGAGAGCGAGATCAGAAGAATTGCCATCAAAGCTTTTGAAGTAGCTATGCAGAGATCAAAGAAGGTAACAAGCGTAGATAAAGCTAATGTACTGGATTCATCAAGACTCTGGAGAAAGATAGTTAACGAAGTGGCTGCTGACTATCCTGAGGTTACAGTGGATCATATGCTTGTAGATAACTGTGCAATGCAGCTTGTTAAGGATCCTTCACAGTTTGATGTTGTACTTACTGAGAACATGTTTGGTGATATTTTATCTGATGAAGCAAGTATGGTTACAGGATCAATCGGTATGCTTCCCAGTGCTTCATTAAATGAGACAAAGTTTGGACTTTATGAGCCCAGTCATGGAAGTGCACCTGATATTGCAGGTAAAGACCTTGCTAATCCTATTGCTACAATTCTTTCAGCTTCAATGATGCTCAAGTATTCCTTTGGACTTGATAAGGAAGCTGAAGCTATAGAGAATGCAGTTAGAAAGACTCTTGAAGACGGTTACAGAACCGGTGACCTTGTAAGACCCGGTGAAGTAATTGCCGATGATAAAAAATGCGGATGCCGCAGAATGGGTGATTTAATTGTCGAGAGAATCCTCTGATAAAGAATCTTATATAGGTTTATACAACTATCTGCCACAGGAACCTGTGGACATGGCGGTGGTTCTGACACTGATACTTATGTCCTTTTATTATGTGTGGCGGGTTGCGTATATAACACCATGGTATGACGAACTGTATACATACTACTATTTTATAAGCAGAGGACCTTTATACGCAGCAATACACTGGCCGCTTCCCAATAACCATGTCGGGTATTCGGTTTTATCTGCGGTACTGGATCTGTTTGGCAATTCTTACATAGGTTTAAGAGGAGTATCTTTTATCTGTGCTATATTTAATCTTTTTGCGGTTTACAGAATAAGCAGAAGATTCTTAAATGAATGGATTGCCTACGGAACGATGATTCTGTACTTCTGCTGTATACTTGTAAATGACCTGTCTGTTCAGGGAAGAGGTTATACGCTTGCTACAAGCTGTTTCCTTGTCTGCATAAGAGAAATCATAGTTATTTGCAAGGCAGAAAATGACAGAATAGTTGATTATGTATTATTTGCATTTTGCCTGGTACTTGGACTATATACAATACCAAGCAGCATTTACTGGGTGCTCCCCACATGTTTTGCAACAGGACTTTTCCTTCTGATAAATGGTATAAGGACTGTTACGGACAAGGATAAGATCTGGGGAAACAGATATTATAAAAAACTGAAACGCTTTATAGTTTCCGGGCTTATAGCTGCGGCTATAGTAATTGTTTTATATGCCATAATATGGCTGGCAATTGGTTCCAATCTGCTTGTTAAGGATGAGACTACGCCTTACTTTGGTCAGGGACATGTGCAGATAATATTGAAACATCCCCTGAAAGCTGCTTTTACGGGAATCGATTACATGTTATCCCAGCCGTATATACAGAGTGTTCCAAGAAGCGGCTATCTGGATGGGCTGAAGAACTGGATTATTGCTTTTGCAGGATATCTGTATCCTGTGAGATGGCAGATTTCGGTAATAATAGTTTTGCTTGGAATAATTATCCTGGTTGTAGAGTGTATAAGGCATTTTGAAAACAGCAGAACAATTTTCAGCCTGATTGTTATCATGAACGCCATTGGCTTTCTTCTTATTATGATAATCCAGGCGAAGCTTCCGTATTACAGAGTTTTCAGTTATGTGGGCTTTATTGTTGCAATAAGCTGCGGAATAGTATTGGAACACATACATCTGAGATTATACGAGCTTCTGGGAGATAAACTGGAAAACAGCAGTGCCGCAGGATTTTTCCCGCTGGTGCCGGCATTTATCGCCACAATAATATCGGTTTACATGTTTGCCAGTCCCACTTATTTTTCCCAGCACGGAGTCAGAGAAGCAAACTGCTACAATGCTTTATTTATAATCAATCCGGATGCGAATAAAAAGCTTTGCGTTATGGATTGTGATCAGCAGTATCTTTTGAAGTTTGGTTGGGATATTGATTGTGAAAATATTGATCCTACCGACTGTGATTATGTTCTTATAGACAGGAATATGATGGATGACAGCTATAATGGGCCGGATGCTTGGAAATTTTATCAGAATTATGGAACTATTCCCTGGGAATACATAAATTCTGAGTATTACATTTTTTATGAGAATGAAAACTTTATATTATATAAAAGATAAGAAAGGCAGGAGATTATTATGAACAGTGATCGCGTTATGGAAGGCTTACAGCAGGCTCCTCACAGAAGTCTGTTTAATGCACTTGGATTTACACCTGAGGAAAGAAAGAAACCTCTTATTGGTATTGTGAGCTCACAGAGTGAGATCGTACCCGGACATATGGAACTGGACAGAATTGCACAGGCAGTTAAGCTTGGCGTTGCTGAAGCCGGTGGTATGCCGGTTATTGTTCCTGCAATTGCTGTCTGCGACGGTATTGCAATGGGACATGTTGGAATGAAATATTCTCTTGTTACAAGAGATCTTGTTGCTGACAGTACAGAGTGCCTTGCTATGGCTCATGCTTTTGACGGAATGGTAATGATTCCCAACTGCGACAAGAACGTTCCCGGACTTCTTATGGCAGCTGCAAGAGTTAATATTCCTACAATTTTCTGCTCAGGCGGTCCTATGATGGCAGGCCGTGTAAATGGCAAGAAACGTTCACTCAGCTCAATGTTTGAGGCTGTTGGAACTTATTCCGCAGGAAAAATGACAGAGGAAGAGCTCAGCGAGTTCGAGGAGAAGGTTTGTCCTACTTGTGGTTCATGTTCAGGTATGTACACAGCTAATTCAATGAACTGCTTAACTGAAGCAATTGGTATGGGACTTAGAGGAAACGGCACAATTCCTGCAGTTTACTCAGCTCGTATCAGACTTGCCAAGAAGGCAGGATATCAGATTATGGAGCTTGTTAAGAACAACATAAGACCCAGAGATATCATGACAAAGGAAGCATTTGAGAATGCTCTTGCTATGGATATGGCACTTGGATGCTCTACAAATACCATGCTTCACATCCCTGCAATTGCACATGAAGCAGGCGTAGAGATCAACATGGAAATGGCTAACGAAATTTCTGACAGAACACCTAACCTTTGCCATCTCGCACCTGCAGGCCCTACATACATGGAAGATTTGAATGAGGCAGGCGGAATTTATGCAGTTATGGCTGAGCTGAATAAGAAGAATCTTTTACACACAGATCTTATTACCTGCACAGGTAAGACTGTTGGTGAAAACATTGAAGGTGTAAGAAATCTTGATCCTGAAGTTATCAGACCTATAGAGAATCCATATATGCCCAACGGAGGTATTGCTGTTCTTAAGGGTAACCTTGCACCTGATACAGGTATTGTCAAGAGATCAGCAGTTGTTCCGGAAATGATGGTTCATGAAGGACCTGCCAGAGTATTTGACTGCGAAGAGGATGCGATTGCTGCAATCCTTGGCGGCAAGATTGTTGAAGGCGATGTTGTTGTAATCAGATACGAAGGACCTAAGGGAGGTCCCGGAATGAGAGAAATGCTCAATCCTACATCAGCTATCGCAGGTATGGGCCTGGGTTCAACAGTAGCGCTTATTACAGACGGACGTTTCTCAGGAGCAAGCCGTGGTGCTTCTATCGGACATGTATCACCTGAGGCAGCTGTAGGCGGACCTATCGCTCTTGTTCAGGAAGGCGATATCATTTCTATCGATATAAACAAGAACCAGCTCAATGTCAAAGTTTCAGACGAAGAGCTTGAGAAGAGAAGACAGGCATGGCAGCCCAGAGAACCTAAGATCAAAACCGGATATCTCTCAAGATATGAGAAGATGGTAACAAGTGGAAATAAGGGTGCAATCTTAGAAGTAAAATAAGGTATAGCCAGTTAAAGTATTTGGGGAAATATTTTAAAGGAGAGCTTAAATATGCAGTTAACCGGTGCTCAGATAGTTTTAGAGTGTTTGAAGGAACAGGGGGTAGATACTGTTTTCGGATATCCGGGAGGAACTATCTTAAATGTATATGATGAATTATATAAGCAGCAGGATCAGATAAAACATATCCTTACTTCCCATGAACAGGGTGCTGCTCACGCAGCTGACGGATATGCCAGAGCTACAGGCAAGGTTGGTGTATGTCTTGCAACAAGCGGTCCGGGGTCCACAAATCTTGTTACCGGAATCGCAACAGCTTATATGGATTCCGTACCGATTGTGGCAATTACATGCAATGTAAATCTGCCGCTTCTAGGTAAGGACTCATTCCAGGAGGTTGATATTACAGGCATTACCATGCCTATTACAAAGCATGGTTATATCGTTAAGGATGTAAAGACTCTTGCTGATACCATCAGAAAAGCTTTTGATATTGCAAGAAGCGGAAGACCGGGACCTGTAGTAGTTGATATCACCAAGGATGTAACCGCAAATAAATGCGATTACAAGCCATATAATGAGCCTGAAAAAGAGGAAGAACTGAAGTTTTCTTCTGATGATATCAAACAGGCTGTAAAGATGATAGAGCACTCAAAAAGACCGTTTATCTATGTTGGAGGCGGAGCTGTTATTTCCGGTGCTGATGAAGAGCTTCTTACTCTCGCTGAGAGAATTCAGGCACCTGTATGCGATACCCTTATGGGCAAAGGTGCATTTAATGGGCATCACAGCCTTTACACCGGTATGATCGGAATGCATGGAACAAAGACATCCAATTTCGGTGTAAGCGAATGTGACCTCCTTATCACACTGGGAGCAAGATTCTCAGACAGAGTAATCGGCAATGCCAAGACATTTGCCAGAAAAGCAAAGATTCTTCAGATTGATATTGATGCAGCTGAGATAAACAAGAACATCCGAAGCGATTTTTCAATCGTGGGAGATCTGAAAGAAGTGCTTTCGCTTATTAACGACAGGCTTTCACAACAGAATCATACAGACTGGATAAATCATATCAAAGAATATGAGAAGCAATATCCTCTTAACTATGATAAGAATATGCTTACATGTCCTTATGTAATGGAGACTCTTGATAAACTTACAGACGGAGAGGCTATTGTAAGTACTGATGTTGGTCAGCATCAGATGTGGGCTGCACAGTACTATAAGTATAAGCATCCCAGAACATTCCTTACATCAGGCGGTCTTGGAACCATGGGATACGGTCTGGGCGCAGCAATCGGTGCCAAGATGGGAAGACCTGATAAAATAGTTGTGAATGTAGCCGGTGACGGGTGCTTCAGAATGAACATGAATGAGCTTGCCACAGCCAGCAGATATAACATCCCGATTATTGAGATTGTAATCAATAACCAGGTGCTTGGTATGGTAAGACAGTGGCAGACTCTGTTCTATGACAAGCATTATTCAAACACGGTACTCACAGATAAAGTTGACTACTGCAAGGTTGCAGAAGGACTTGGCTGCCTTGCAATAAGAGTTACCAAAAAAGAAGAAGTTGAGCCTGCACTTAAAAAGGCAATTAAAGCAAAGGGGCCGGTTCTTATTGATATAGCTGTAGATCCTGACGAAAAGGTATTTCCGATGGTTCCTGCAGGAGCATCAATAAGCGAAGCGTTTGATGCCAAGGATCTTGAAAGCAAAGACAGAGCCTGAAACATCAATACACCGGAAATGGTATGAAAAAGCGGGGAATACTAAATATAATATTGCTTTTTTCCGTGTTTATACTTGTTGGACTGTATGTACTTATGGGCTTTTACTACAAGGGAAGTTTTAGCTATGGTACATGGATCAACAATGTATATTGCACTGGAAAAAGCGTTGCGCAGGTAAATGATGAACTCAAAAGCTCGGATACCTATAACGGAATCATAGTAACGTCAAAAGATGATCAGCACTTTATTGTGACTGCGGAATCTATTGGATTTGAGGAAGATTATAAGGACGAGCTTCAGAAGATCATCGATTCACAGAATCCACTTGCATGGGGAATAAACTTTTTTACATCGCGTAACAGAGAAATCATTGGGGATATAAAATTTAATGAGGATCTAGTAAAAGAAAGACTTTCAGAGTGGAATATATTTGAAACGAAAAATGATAAGCTTTATGAGATCAAAAGAGACGATGAAGGTTATTATCTGGTTGATAATATAACTGATGAGCCTGATTTTGAAAAATTCTATTCTAAGACTATTGAGGCTCTTAAAAAGAGAGCGTATGAGATAGATCTTGGAGATGATCCGGAATGCTATGTAAAAGCAAAGCCTTCTGAAAGTGATCTTGAAATAAAGGATCTTTTTGAAGAGGTGAACTCTGTTCAGGACAGAAGCGTAAAGCTTGAACTTCTGAATGAGAGCTTTTATGTGACTAAAAAAGACATTTCAGAATGGATGCTGACAATTGATCAGCTTGGAAATGCTTTCGGACCCGATAAGGCTGATGATTCTGCTTCCAAAACAGATACAACTGTTGATACAAAGGAAAAAGAAGCAAAAAATAAAGAAAAAGAGCCTGAAAAAAATCCCGGCGATGGAAAATATATTGCGGGAAATAAGCTCATTTCATTTCCGAATAATTATGAAGTTCATGGTAATTTCATAACAGATTCTGATGGGAATATTCTTTTAAGCTGCGAAAAAATATTTGATTTCATTGATAGTAAATCAAAGGAATTAAATACTTTGAGCTGCATTAAGCGTTATCAGAAAGAGAATAAAGGCGAAATAATCGTAAGCGGAAGTAAAGACGGAAAGCTTTTTGATCCGGCGAAAGAGTATACTAAACTTGTAGAATCGTTAGCTGGTGATGGAAGTGATATCAGCATTGATGTTCCGAACAAAAGCTTTGTGATTGATGGCACTGAATTAGGTGATGAATATATCCTTGTGGATATGGGAAATCAGCACTTAAGTTACTTCAAAAATGGAAAATTGAATATAGAATATGACGTTGTAACCGGAAATACAAAGCTGGGAAGAGGTACTCCCGTAGGACTTTTTCATGTTTATAATAAGCGATATCATACAATTCTTCGTGGAGTTGACTATGCTTCTTATGTAAATTATTGGCTAGGAGTTAATAAAGGTATAGGTATTCATGATGCTACATGGAGAAGTAAATTCGGTGGTGAAATATATAAAGGAGCAGGGTCTCACGGATGTATAAATTCGCCTCTGGAATTGATGGAAAAGCTGTATAACACTGTAGAAGTCGGCGTTCCGGTACTGCTGTTTTATTGATTGAAATTTTAAAAATAAGAGCTTTTTGGGCTCTTATTTTTTTACAAAAAATCATGAATTAAATATTAAATAACATCAATTATGGAATAACAAGTTGACAAAAAAATAAAATGATAATACAGTAAAATAAATAATTCGAAATCCCAAAAAAATTTTTCTAAATCAGGAGGAAAGAAACGTGTCCAGAGTTTACAATTTTAGCGCAGGCCCGGCAGTATTACCGGAGGAAGTTTTAAAGCAGGCAGCTGCAGAAATGCTTGATTATAACGGATCAGGTATGTCAATTAACGAGATGAGCCACAGATCCAAGGCTTTTGATAATGTTATTCAGACAGCTGAGCAGGACATCAGGGATCTTATGAATATTCCCGATAACTACAAGGTACTTTTCCTTCAGGGTGGTGCAAGTCAGCAGTTCGCAGCAGTTCCCATGAACCTTATGCAGAATAAGAAAGCTGCTTACATCGTAACCGGTCAGTGGGCTAAAAAGGCATTGGCAGAAGCTAAGAAATACGGTGATGCAATTGAAGTTGCTTCAAGTGCAGATAAGACATTTTCTTATATTCCTGATTGTTCAGATCTTGATATACCTGAGG
>CAMVLM010000017.1 GCA_947168335.1 uncultured Butyrivibrio sp.
TCCTCATCCATAAGCATCTCTTCATAGAGTTTTTCACCGGGACGAAGTCCTGTAAATTCTATCTTAATATCCTCGCCGACCTTGTATCCGGAAAGCTTGATAAGATTCTCCGCAAGGTCAAGAATTCTCACAGGCTCGCCCATATCAAGAACGAAGATCTCTCCGCCCTTTGCATATGCACCTGCCTGCATAACAAGGCTTACAGCCTCGGGAATTGTCATGAAATATCTGATAATGTTAGGGTCTGTTACTGTTACCGGTCCGCCTGCAGCAATCTGCTTTTTAAACAGCGGAATAACCGATCCGTTTGATCCAAGAACATTACCAAAACGAACTGCCACAAACTCGGTATCATAATGCTTGTTAAAGGTCTGCACTATCATCTCGCAGATTCTCTTACTTGCACCCATGATATTTGTGGGATTAACAGCCTTATCCGTTGAAATCATAACGAACTTCTTACAGCCATTCATTGCTGCTGCCATTGCTGTCTTGAAAGTTCCAAATACATTGTTCTTTATTGCCTCACCCGGGCTGTCCTCCATAAGCGGAACATGCTTATGAGCAGCTGCATGGTAAACAATATCCGGTCTGTATTCTTCAAATATCTTGTTTATTCTGTTTGTATTTCGAACAGATGCAATAAGCACAATAAGATTCAGTTCAGGATGCTTTGTTTTAAGCTCCTGCTGAATGTCATAAGCATTATTCTCATAAATATCAACAATTATAAGCTTTGAAGGCTTATGGTTGGCAATCTGCCTGCAGAGCTCGGAACCGATAGATCCACCGCCTCCTGTTACAAGAACAGTCTTACCGCTTACATAGCCAGCGATCTGATCCATATCTACCGCGATGGGGTCACGTCCCAAAAGGTCCTCTACTTCAACGTCACGAAGTTTTGATACATTAACTTCGCCGTTAACCAGCTGATACACACCGGGAAGAGAACGGAGCTTACAGTTTGTCTCCTTACAAAGATCAAGAAGCTTTCTCATCTCGCTTCTTGAAAGTGAAGGAATGGCTACGATTATCTCCTCTATATCGTAGAGATCCGCACACTCGATAATCTTGTCACGTCCACCTACAACCCTGATTCCCTGAATGTAATGTCCCCATTTGCTTCTGTCATCGTCGATGATACAGCGGATTACCATAGTTGAGAAATTGCTGTTAACAATCTCCTTGATGATGACATTTCCGGCTTCACCTGCTCCGATAACCATAACCGATGTGGAGTTCTTCTTATTTTCAGATTTATGCTTAACACTCCTGAAAAATCTGTAGCTGAATCTGCTTACAAAAATAAAAGTGATAAGCAGGAAGGTATACAGGAAATAATAACTCTGAGGTACCGGCTGTCTTCCCACTCTGAAAAACTGCAGACCAACAGCGTTGATTCCTCCCGACAACGCGCATCCCATTACAAGGTTCTGAAGTTCAGTTTCACCGGCATAAGCCCACAGGCTGTGATAAAGCCTGAAGAAATAGAACACAACCAAAGTCAGAGCTATATTAATTCCCAAAAACTCCGTGACAGGTACCATGAATTCCATGGGTATGAGGTCAAGATTAAACTCATAACGCATTAAGAGCGCAAGATAACTTGCGCCTATAATACTCAGCACATCATACAGAATAAGTCCTACCCGTCTATAAAATTTTGCAAAATTAAAAGATTTCTTTTCTGAATTCATATCAACTTATAATATCACAATTCGATAATTATTGCTTGAAACTTACACATTCACATCAATATAATGATTATTTCTTTCGTACAGCCACAGGTGTAATTGCCAGTATAAGCGCAATTGTCATGGGATTACTGAACTGGAATACCCATTCGGAAAGAGCTGCCACAGCAAAACATATAGTCATTGCGTAAGGGAGAAGTGCGCCGGGGATTACATCCCTGTTCTTTTTATAGAAAACTCCTCCAAGCACAATGGATATGAAAACAAATAACAGGAAGAATATACCTGTCAGTATTCCGTTGTCATACATTACCTGAATATATGTATTGTGAGCATGGACAGCTACCTCACCATTCTCAAGAACAGCTCCCATCTCATCATGTCCCCACAGATTCATCTGCTGAATATATGATTTGAAAATTGAAAGTCTTCCGTTGGAAACACTCTCCATTCCCTCCTCACTTAAAAGATCAGCTTTCTCCTCTTCTTCCCTGGTCTCTTCGGGCTCATCATCATCAAGAACCCTGTTTTCAAAAACAAGTTCATCATAACTTATATTGAGATCAAGACCTGCCGATTCCATCAGATAGATTCTTGTTTCCTCATCAGTGTCAGCAGAAAAGACTATATCTCTGAGGCTGGTCTTTCTGTGTTCAGACTGTCTCTGAGTAAGAGTCACACCATTGTCACCATATATGGGATTGCCGTTTTCATCATAGTTTAAAGCATCCTCCGGGTAATTGTAGTCGATAAGATTACTGCCCAGGATTTTTTCGGAAAAGAGATCCACAAATCTCTCTACACTCATATAAAGCATGCTTGCGGGATCTCCGCCGCCGTTCAGTCCCTCATTACCCACCTCTATCATATAAGTTTTGGGATGCTTGTAGATTGCAGGCAACACTCTCTGAAGAGTAAAGGCCGCAGGGAAACATACAATGATTGAGAACGCCAGAATCAGAATCTGACTTCCCCAATATTTTAATCTCTTCTCTTTTATATCCGACACTGTCAGGATACTTGTAAGAAGGAACATCACTACACATGAAAGGTATGCAGTTCTGGACATTGTGAATATCATGTATGCAGTCACAAATCCAAACAGCATAAACTCCTTCCAGAGATATCTGAATTTCTCTTTGAAGCTCTTTTTATCTCTGGTGTCATAAATCTTATAAAGAAGAAGAACCATTGAGGCACATACCATAACAGTCATGTACTCTGCAGTAACCGTAACAGTATGGAACAGGAACGGATATCTTCCTGTATTGAAGGCAGTAAAACATCTGTGAAGCCAGCAGTAGATCATGGACACAACAAAGTTCATAAGAAGTCCGCCCACAACAAGCTCAAGGTATCCCTTGCGAATACCATCCTCTGCGCTTTCAAACCTTCCGTAAAAGAACAGTAAAGTCATGGCAAACAGAGCCATAACAACGCCCCACCATCTTGTGTTTCTGAAAATGATAAGTGATACACACAAAAGCGCAAAAAAGATGCCTGAAACACTAAGTACTGCTCCATTAAGCTTTGCAGCCTTATTTTTTATCATTCCATAAACTTCAATAAGTATACTGATAACTATAAAACCGGTGAGGATAACAATTATCACACCATAGGTGAGTGCTGCGTTATTGAGATCATATTCCTTTTCTGTTGCAGCCATCAGATGCATGTTTCTGTATATAATTCCCACAACTGACGCTGAAAGCACGTAAACCAGATTATGGAACTGTAATACTTTTTCCTTGGGAATCATCAGGCAGAGCAAAATAAGAAGACATATCATCTCTTTTCTCTCTGCAAGAGTCTGATAAATAGTATAAAAAGCATTCATGTATTCACAGCAGAACCATAAAGCCGCTGCAATCATACTCATCTTAAGGAAGTTATGCAGATTGTGCCAAAGCTTGATATCCAGAGTGGCGTCATTCTCATGGTTTATGGCATAGAGCATGAAAAATCCCGCGATAAGGATACCAACCTCATAAAACACGATATCTATAACTCTCTTATCAAAAATCCTGAGGGGGAATACTGCCACCATTAAAGCTGCAATAATAATCACTGCTATAGGATTGGCAACCCACTTAATGGCTGAATGAACAGTAACAAGACTGTCGCGCTTGTTTCCAAATATGAACCTGACAATCAGGCAGAGAAGCGCGCAGATTGCCACCACCCCAAGCATAAGCAAAAGTGATCTGCTTTTTGCAATAGGCTGTTCGTAATTAAATCTTATTGCCGGATTCTCCATGGTAAGCTCGTTACCAAAGTATGAGCCCTGAAGAAGGTAAGGATATCTTGCCTTATCCACTCCACTGTAACCAAGATAAAAAGTGCTAAAGCATCCGCATATCCTTACTGTATAGATCTCGCCGACTTTAACATCAAGCTCTGTAGGAATAGTGACATATCCGGGCAGTTCTTTGTCGCCGAGATAGTAGAAACGCTTGTACAGAACGCTCATGTCCGGATTATAGATAATAAGGGTCATATACTGCCCCTTCTCCAGGCCGTTTACATAAACGTCCAAAGATCCGATTCTGTCGTACTGTGCAATAAATTTCTGCACCACGTCATGATAATCGTTAACTCTGTCTGAAACACTTACAATCTCAGCATCCCCATGCTCCGTGATTGTTCTGTTCCAAAGTCTGAAAGGATAGATCGACAGCAGTATAAGTACTGATAAAAAAACAATGGCAGCCTTAACAGCTGTAGATTTCTTCACAACAGTTCTTCTCATAAATCCTCCCCCTGTTTAAAGCTCTGTATGAGCAAAACAGGAATAATATACCACAAATAGATAACATAGCGCACAAGGTACGTAGGTCCAAGCAGCACCGTGAGCCATACAAGTAATATCAGAATGTACGGATAAAGACCTTTTCTGCTTCTGTCCCATGCCGCAAGGAACAGGTACAGGCAGGCCCAGAAATATGCAGCAGGTGAAAACAAAAGTGAGATCACCGGAATATTCTGCTGAAACTTTTCTATGGAAAGCTTCCTGTAAATCCTGTCAATCACGGGAATCAGCGAATGTCTCTCTCCCGGCTGTTCAACCTCATATCCAAAATAGGAACTGTACTCATAAGTAAAGGTAAAAACCGTGTTTCCCTGATATACATTTATAACTGCTCCCGGATACCAGTAGCCGTAGGATGTGAGAAACCAGGCGTTTATATAACTCATGGGATGGCTTATTCCCTTTTTAAACCAAAGTTTCCAGAAAGATGCCTTATCCTTTTCATAAGCCCCGTTGTCAAAATAGAGCTTCAGGATATCGGATATCCTCGGAGTGTAATGGTGAAGTCCTTCCTCGCTGATATATCCTGTAAGTATGTCCTTCTCCTCTTTTGTAAAATCATCAGGTTCAGCGACATAAGTCCTTGCCAGCTGCTGAAGCGGCACGGTAAGCATCTCCTGATGTTCTCCGCTCTCTGCGGACAGAGAAGCCGCAAGGAGCTTTGATATAACCATATATAAAACCAGAGGTACGAGCAGCATCTTAATTCTGTCTCTTTTAATGGAATATCTTCCTACCCCGGTTCCCTGGGCAATTATCACAAATACCGCAAACACAAGAAAAGCATAAAAACCATTGTGTCTGAAAAGCATGAACAGCGTAGCGCAGAAGATGATACCGATAAGCTTCCTTTTTCTTTTTGAAGGACTCTTTTCATCTTCCCATTCAAAAATCAGTATCACAGTCAGCACCAGAAATGCTGCAAAAAGTCCATCCTTACTGGAACAGAGCGTATACATTACAACTGTCGGAAACACTCCGAAAAACACAGCTGTGATTCTTCTTAATACCTTTCCCGCTCCGCTCTTTTTCAAAAAGTTCAGGATATATGTATAAATCCATGTCATTACCAGCATCTGTGCAAATGTATATACAAAGATGCCAAGGTTATAGCTTCCTGTCACTTTATGGAAAAAGGCAACACTTCCACCCAGCAAAAGCACATGCAAAAGCGGATGATGCGTGGTAAAGCTTCTGCTTAAAACCTCCGTCACTTCAGTCTGCGCATCATATACGAAGAACCCGGGATATACTCCAAGAAGCACTATCAGATTACATATGATCAGAAAAAGCCATACCAGTCTGAACTCCCTTGTTGTATAGCATGCAGCACCTGTGTTTTTCCGGGACTTCTCCTCTATAATGGTCTGACCCAGTCTGTATGCAGCTGTTATTATCAGGCAAAGCGGCAGGCACCACCAAAGGCCCTTTATATCAGCAAGGTCTATGTAGTCATGCTTCTCCAGATGATAGCCAAAAGTAATTGCCAGTGACAGCATTACGCCAAATAAGACCGGCCTTAGCCAGGTCTTATTTTTACTACTTCGTTTCCTCATGTGTAACCTCATCACGAATTACATACTGCGGATTATTATTCTGGGAGATGTAAATTCTGCCTATATATTCTCCCACAAGTCCAAGCATGATCATGATCATGCCCGCCATTAAAGTCACCATTGACATAAGAGCACTGAATCCGGCAATCGGAAGATCAGGATACATAATCTTTTTAATAATCGTATATATTCCGTACAGGAACCCAAAACATGCGACTATTCCGCCCATCATAGTGCCTATCCTCAGGGGCTTGATGCTAAAAGCCGTAAAGCCGTTGATCCACAGTCCCATTAGTTTTGAAAAGGTGTATCCGCTGCTGCCCACGGTTCTTGCTCTGTGTGTCACGTCCACGTTTACAATGTTTTTGGTAGTCCTTAAAACAAGCCCGATAACATAGGGATAAGAGCTCTTATACCTGACCATCTCATCCACAACAAATCTTCTGGCCGCAAAATAGCTGGATACAAAAAGATCCTTGGGCTTTCCGAGCATAACATGCGCCATCCACTCATTCATGGCAGTACCGAAATTTCTGAAAAGATTGTGCTGCTTGTGAGCATACCTTGCATAAACCACATCAGCTCCCATTTCAATCTGATAAAGGAGCTTGCCCACTTCATCAGCAGGAGTCTGTCCGTCATCATCAAGGCATACTATTATATCTCCCCTGGCAGCATTAAAACCTGCCATAAGAGCTGCATGCTGTCCAAAATTCTTCGCAAGATTAAAGCCCCTGATCTCATCATGCTCCTTCACAAGCTCACAGATTTTCCCCCATGTATTATCGGGAGAAGAATCATTCACCAGAATGATCTCGTAGCTGTAAAGGACAAGCATGTCCATGGCGCCTTCTATTTCATTTATTACATCTTCAATTGTATTTTCCGAGCGATAGCAGGGAATAATAAAACTTACTAATTTATGCATAGGCATATTTTACCATAAAACCTTTTCCATAAGTATCATATCCTTAACAGCGCCATCTGAGCACTCCACCGCAGGAAGCTCCTGACATTTCTTAAAACCTGCATGCTCATAACTTTTTCTTGCAGGTTCATTATCCTTGAAGACTCTCAGAATCAGCCTTTTAAGTCCCAGCTCGTCCCTTGCGTAATCACACATAAGGTCCGCAGCTTCGTTGCCATATCCTTTTCCGATGGCGTCATCCTCACCTATGAAGATGCCATATTCCGCTTCCTTTGTGGCATTATCTATATCCCTCAGATAGACACTGCCCACAGCTTTATCAGTCTCATTTTCACAGATTATCATCTGAACCACTTCACCGGAAGCTACCCTGGTATCCATCCAGCGCTTATGCCCCTCTTCCGTGAAAACTTCCCTGTAAATAAAATTATTTCTGACTCTGGGATTATTGCGCCACTTAACTATAAGGGCTGTGTCATCATAATCTATTTTTCTTATGTATACCTTCATTTTTTTACCACCTTATAAATCGTAAACTCACCTGCGATTTCACCGGCAGAAGTTACCTCTGTTTCAATCCCTCTGTATCCGTAATATGCTCCAATCCAGGAGATATCCGTATCTTTGTCCACTACAACATATGCCCGGTCATCAAGAACATCCTCTTCCATGGATGGATTCCCAAAGAAATTCCGAAGCTTCTTTTTCTCAAGAGGGCTCTTGGATGCCCAGCCTCCCATCAGAAGCATGTTAAGCTCGCTGTTATCCGTATCTCCAAACATCTTCTGTGAATATGTATATCCTGAATCATTGTAGGCTACACTTGTGTATACATCTTCAAAAAAGAACTTATCGGGATTGGCTCTTACATAATCCTCAAGCTCCTGATATGCCCGGTTATACTGAATGCGTCCCCTGCACTCACTTCCGGTAACAGAAGCCTGTACAGGTATGAAAATAACACTTACCAAAACAAGCAAAATTGTCCCTGCCGAAGAAATCTTCTTTAATACTGCACTATTATCTGCTTCATCTGTTTCTTCTGCGCCATGCGCCGCAAAGTATATAAGAGAAAGCAGTACCACAATTTCCATAAGGTAAAGGGAATGGGTTATTCTGATTGGATCCCTGCCCCTTACAAGTATATATAGCCACAAGGACGATCTTCCGGCAAACAAAAGTGCAAGCCTCAAGGCGCCATTGACAGCAGCCCCTGCATATCCCTTTTTCTCCGAATACCTGAAAATCCAGAAAAGGAAAGCAAAGACATATAAAATCCCTGTAACTATATTCCAGGGTGCATCAGTCATGGGATATTCAAAAGATTCAGGAAATCTCACACTTCTGAGCCTCCAGAAATAAAGCGGCAAAACATTCCTTATCCTTATGAAAATACTCTCTTCCTGCTTCAGACTTTTTCCGTATTCGGCGATCTGTCCCATGAGCCCTGAATCAATCTTGTCATCAATTCCAAAATTGTAATTGACAAGAAGTTCATATTCACTTTTATCAAGATTTATCTCATCATAAAATCTGCTGTTTTCATCATAATCAGGAACCTGATAAAAATCGTAAACCTCCGTCCTGTTATCAAAGAAAGCCGTAAACTCTCTCCACTCCTCAGAGCTGTATCCTGCAAAATGCAAAGCCTCCGAAAGAACAAGCAAAGCAGCCACAGCAATAAAAAAGCCCAGATGTTTCTTTAATGCTCCCTCTTTTTTATAGCTTTCAATAAAGCGATAAAAGAGCACCAGCATTACAAAAGGAAGCATAAGAAGCGTCATCTCTGACCTGATCAGAAAGGCTGTGATCACGAAAACAAGTGCAGTCTTATCCTTACCCTCAGCAACAAGACATGCCGCAGCGCCGCACATAAGCGCCACTGCAAAGGTGTACTGCACAATGATCAGGTGTCCCTGCAACAGCCCCAGCGAAATAATAAGGCCAATGGCAGAAACAGCTAAACCATTTAGTCTCCTCACAAATTTCCCCGGAAAAGAAATGATAACCGTAAGGCTCACGTACTGACACACGAGAAGAAAAATCCCATACCAGTCCATTCCTCTTATCAGTCTGTAAAACAGGCTGATCACAAAGCTTATGGGATAAAGCATCTGAATATTATTTCCTTCAGGCGTCCCTGTAAACACACCGGAAAGAATATCCTTCATCAGCACATCATCATTCAGATCGAAGAAATAAGTGTACAAAAGTCCCACGACCACAGCAAATGCTGTGACCATGAGACCCGTGCTTATATAATTTAGTGATAAACTTTTTTCGTTATTTTTCATACCGCTTTATAAAACTCTTTTACGCGAAGAATGACCTCATCCTGATCCTCTTCTGTAAGTTTATAATACATGGGAAGCCTTAAAAGTCTGAGGCTTTCCTTGGTGGTATATCTGTCCTCACCGTGGAATCTGCTGTACTTAAGCCCTGCAGTTGAAGTGTGAAGCGGAACATAATGTGATGCGGGAAGAATATCATTCTCCTTCAGATAATTGATAAGTCCGCTTCTCTCCTCTGTATCCTTACACTTGATATAAAACATATGAGCATTATGAACACATTCATCCGGAACATAAGGAAGCTCGATAATTCCTGACTCCTTGAGAGGCATAAAGGCATCCATGTATCTGTTATAAGCCTTAAGCCTGTTCTCATTTATCTCATCAGCCATCTGAAGCTGAGCATAAAGATAAGCAGCGTTCATATCACTGGGAAGATAAGATGATCCGGGCTGAAGCCATGTATACTTATCCACCTTGCCAAGCTGATACAGGGTTCTGTTGGTTCCCTTCTCTCTGATAATTATGGCATCATTTACATAATCCTCGTCACGAAGAAGAAGTGCTCCGCCTTCCCCCATGCTGTAGTTCTTGGTTTCATGGAAGCTGTAGTTACCAAAGTCTCCGATGGCTCCCAGAGCCTTTCCTTTATATGTGGACATCACTCCCTGAGCTGCATCCTCTATGACAAAAAGATTATGTCTCTTTGCAATATCCAGTATGGTATCCATTTCGCATCCAACACCTGCGTAGTGTACCGGCACAATGGCTCTTGTCTTATCCGTGATGGCATCTTCGATAAGGTTTTCATCTATATTCATGGTATCGGGACGGATGTCAACAAATACCACCTTTGCTCCCCTCAAAACAAATGCATTTGCAGTGGAAACAAAAGTATATGAAGGCATGATAACTTCATCGCCCTCTTTGATACCAGCAAGTATAGCAGCCATTTCTGTAGCATGTGTACATGAGGTTGTAAGCAGACATTTATTTACTCCTGTCTTTTCCTCAATCCACTCATTATCTTTTTTCGTATACTCACCGTCTCCACAGATCTTCTGGTTTTCAACGCATTCCTTAATATAGTCCATTTCCTTACCTGTGTAAGGGGGCACATTAAAATTTATACGCATAACTCAATCCTCCAAGTAAATACCTGTAGCCCTTTAGTCTTTCTTTTTGAAAACTATTAGTTTACTTATGATATAGTTGAGCACGATGACAACAAAGGTAGCTCCAAGTTTAACCGGCATCTTCGGCAGCCCCATAAGTGTAATAAAAATAAAGATCAAAAGATCCTCAACTACAAGAGTAAAAAGTCGTCCGGCTGTAAAGGCTCCCGCCTGCTTAAAGAAATCTTTCTTTGTATCTACCTTACCATCAAACACCCAGGTTCTGTTAGTAAAGAACTGAAACGCCACACAGATAACCCAGTCGATGGAATTGTTGATTACCTCGTTAATGTGCATCACACTGTCCATAAACCAGAACAGAAAAATGCTCAAAAAGAATGTCAGCCCTCCAAAAAAGAGATACATAAGACCTTCTTTATACTTTTTATAAAATGGTTCAAATATATTAAAAACAGGCAGTGACATGATCCTGTCAAAAATATCCTTCTTACTTTCTTCCATAAATGCTAATACTAATCCTCACTTTCTATTAACGGCAATAAACTTCGAAACGTCCATTCTCGAAGACTTTATTATACTTCTGTGTGCTGATAAAGTCCAATAAATGATCATATTTTACTTCTGCATTCATTTCTCCCTCAAAATCGGGATTAACTATGATAACAGGAAGTTCACCTTCATTTTCAAGATCTGCCAGAGCTTCATCAAACTTCTCAACCGTGTTTGAATCAAGATCAGGCCATGTACTGAAAATAGCAGGCTCCATGTCAAACAGATATGAAAGTCCAGGTGCTTTTCCGAACTGAAGCAGTTTTCTGTCTGTTATATCCGCAGAATCCAGATAAGCGTAAAGCTCGGTGAGAGTTGTCGCATTATAGGTTGTGGTATGCATACCCTCAGCTCTGGGAACATCTCTTGAACCTATCAGCACTTCCCTCTTCTCACCGTCAGTTCCATCCACAAAGCTGTAGAACATATGGAAAAAGAAGCCCTGTACACACAGAAGGACAAGAAGTGTCATATACATTGCCTTCCAGGTAAAATGCAGCTCCGCATTGCCTGCTGCCTGACGGACTCTTCTGAACATCCACAAAATCACCGGTGCAACAATAAAGAGATTATTAATAACCGGATATGTATAGTTATTGCTGCCAAGAGGTGTGATCAGAATTATCAGTATTGCTGCAAGACAGAAGGATCTCTCAGACCCCTGACCATTTATATAAGGTGTAACTCCCACCGCAAGGATACACAATCCCGCAATAAGAAACATCATTGCCGCCTCAAATATACTATCGTAATAATGATAACTTCTTGTTACTATTTCGCTCATAAAGAAATATCTCACAAGAAGCAGAAGTCCTGCCACATAAAGCAGTCTCTTTATCCAGTAATACTGTCCCGGCTTAAGAAGCAATAATATTGCAGCTGCCATCATAAATGGAATTATTATCAGCATATGCCTGAGGCTTGTAAACCATGCAAGCAATATAGCGCTGATCATTCCACCAGCCGTATAGTCCGATGCTCCTTTGGACATTGAGAATAACGAAGAAATCATTCCGGGAAAAGCATCGAAACCATAAAGCAAACTGATAAAGATAAGCGGTACAATAAAGCCTATGAAAAATCCAAGAATACAAAGGCCGGTATGCTTAAGGATTACCGCTCTGTCATGCTTGTGAATACCCTCGTAATACCACAGAACAACAATAATAAGCACCTCAACTATATTGGGAAATCTCACCATAACATTGAGACCGAAAAACAAGCCTGCCAGTATGAATTTGTAATCCTTCTTCTCATAATCGGTCATGGCATGAAGAAGAAAAAGGACTCCCAGCGTAAAGAACAGATAAGTAAGATAGTTATAAAGAATAACCCTCGGACACCAGCACAGGCTCTCAGCTATAATATCTCCCAGAAAGACCATCCATCCGGGAATCCATCTCTGAAGCATGTAATAGGATACAAGAGCAGTGATTGAAATAATAACAGTACAGTAGATGCTCATTCCCAGCATACTGTCACCCATCGGAAGCATCGTAAAAAGTCTTCCAAGGACATTGGGAATAAAGGTGGCAATTATCCACATGGGATCAAGGGTACCCATAAACTCATAATTGCCAAGACTGTAGGTGGTATCAGTTACGTCAACCCCCTGTGTTACCCCAATAAAGGGATACAAAAACAGAATCACCGGAAAAACCCACTTTTCAATGGGCACCTGAAACTTTTTTAATCTGAATAAATAACCCCTTAATGTTTTAAGTGTAAGCATCTCCTCGTCCTCATAACCTGTTATTTTACAGGCTCCCCCCTGTTAAAATTCCTGTTATCTCTGAAGTGTTGCCTTCTGTCCGTTCACACGGTAAACCATATCGCACTTCTCTATTGTCTGAAGTCTGTGCGCAATGATTATCAGAGTCTTTCTGCCATGAAGTCTGTTTATTGAATCCATTATGGCTGCCTCTGTCTCATTATCAAGAGCACTTGTAGCCTCATCAAGAACCAGCACCTCCGGATCCTCAAAAAGAGCTCTGGCAATACCAATTCTCTGTCTCTGTCCTCCGGAAAGTCTGATACCTCTCTCGCCGATTGCAGTATCCAGTCCATCGGGAAGTGATCGTACAAAATCATCAAGCTGAGCCTCTTTCAAAGCTGCCCATACCTTATTTTCATCTATCTCATCATCAGGAATACCAAAGGCTACATTCTTCCTGATCGTTGAATCCAGCATAAAAATCGTCTGCGGAATATATCCGATATTCTTAAGCCACTGAGGATAATGATCTCTTACCTCAACTCCGTCTGCAAGAATCTCACCGGTCTCAGTTCTCAAAAGGCCAAGCATAATATCAACAATGGTAGTTTTTCCTGCTCCGGATGTTCCTACAATTCCGATGGACTTTCCAACGGGTATGCTCATATCCGCATTTTTAAGAACATAACTTTCAGAATTAGGATATTTATATGTGATGTTCTTAAGTTCAATGGTCTTATGAACAGGAAGCTTTTCAACCTCACCCACGTGCCTGTAATCTTCAGCTTTATAGGAAATAGAGCCATCATTGATCTCCTGCTGAAGGTTATCACTTACATTCATGAAAAACGGCTCAAAATACGCTATGGAAGTAAGGTAATTGTTTATTCTGTTGGCACTTGGTATAAGTCTTGTGGCAGCTGCTCCCATAACCATCACAAGTGTAATCATTTCACTAAGATTTTCACCACTTAGAATCACAAGCAGCATATATCCAACCATTCCGGCAACACTTATTGTTTCAATAAGAAGTCTTGGAGTTGAATTATATAGATTATACTTCTGAACTGCGTGAACATAACCTGCGCCGCAATCTGCATATCCGTTTATAAAATAATTTTCTTTATTGGCAATCTTGATTTCCTTGATTCCCATTACAGACTCCTCAATCCACTTGAAAAGTCCGCTGTAATAATCCTGATTATCCTGACCGGCCTTAACCATAATAGGCTTTATTATGAACTTTATTATAAGAAGTACAACCACCAGCAATGATGCTATAGACAAAGTCATTTTGGCATCCAAAAACAAAAGCATAACCACAAGACATGCAAAAACAATCATCTCTGAAATCAGCTGAAGGCAGCTCAAAATAAGGCCATACATATTATTAACATCAGAGGTAATATTTCTCTGAATAACAGAAGTGTCGGCATTAAGATAATACTCATAGGGTCTTTGCATAAAGTTGATCATCATGCGCCTTGAAGTAGCAAACTGATTTGTATAAACAAACCTAAGCTGAATAACATTTATCAAAAACAGAACAATGTTTTTTACTACAAAAATAACTATTATTGATAGCAGCATAATTATGGCAAATTGAGTAATATTCTGGCATCCAAGTATGTTATACACCATAGAAAGCTTGGAACTGTTCGATACCGCATCAGGATCAATAACCGTCTGCATTGCTGGAACAAGCATGGCTATTCCCATTGTCTCAAGAATACCTCCAAGGAGCATCATAAACACTATGAGCACCATCTGCTTTTTCTGCCTCTTATCCAAGAGGACCATCATTTTCTGATAAATCTTTTTCATTATTCTCCGAAAGCCGCCATACTATGTTCTTCACAAGCGGCATAAAAAATTATTTACATTAGTTATCAATTATCTGTTCATTCAGGCGGTGAATTTCAGGAGCTTCATATTTATCCATGAAATCGTCGCCAAGGAAGAGTTTCTCATCCACAAATTTGATAGAATCCACTACCGTATATACCGATACTAGTCTATCAAATTTTAGTCCATCGATAAAGTTGAGCATCTCCATGGGAAATGTGCCCGCAAGCAGAATGACATCCGGGAACAGCTTCTCATAATCAAGATAATCCCTTGGGTGCTGTTTTATCATTACAATGGCTTCTTTACCATTAAGTGTTCCGTACTCTGTAACCAGATCCCTGAACAGGCGCTCTCTTGTCTCAAGATCACACAAAGGTTCAGACAGAATAAGAACTCTCGGCTTATCCTTACCCTTATCAAGCTGGTCCCTTAGCTCATCCATATTCTCCACAAAAAGCTCCAGCATAAGATCCTTGTCAGCCTGTGTAAGCTCATCCACAAGGGGCTGCCTTGGAACCTCAATGTATTTGGGGCACGGATAATCCAGTATGGAAATATCATTTACTTCCATATCGATGCAGTATCTTCCCCATCCGTTCTGAATGAATATCAGTCCGGTTGAAGCAAGCCATGCCTTGAATCTGAAATGTCCGTTATTGTCATACCTTGCCTGATCACCGTATTTAATACAGTTAAGACCATCCTCAAGGGCGTGGTATCTGATCTTTTTATAGTTTAAATAGTATCCGACAGGATCCGAATCACAGAAAACATATATATCCTTGTACTTTGTAAAATCAACGGGAATATATTTTTCCTGAAGAATGGCAAACCGTCTGCAGAATTTTATCCTGTTGAACATATTCTTAACAAGGCTTCCGGTATTTGTTCTCAGAGGCGCAAGCTCAGGGAAAAATGTATCAACCTTCTCGTCATACTCGATCACTTCCTCAAAAAGGCCGCACTGTCTTGCTCTCTCAACCATGGAGCCGAACTTATTACTCATTTTTGACAAAACAAGGGTCGCACGTCCAGCCATATCGCTTCCGTTCCCTGCAGAATGCCCCTTCAGATTATCTGCATCCCCGGAAAACTTATGTAAAATATGAAATTCCTTAAGACAAGCCACATAAACATGATAAAAAGTGTGGCAGACATATATTCTTTCCTTCAAAACTTTTTCCTAAGCCCCCTGTAAAACCACAATAACCTGTAATATAAATAGAACTTCAGGTGGGATTTCATCTGCATACCGATAAGCTTCTTCTCCTCGGCATGAATCCTGTCCTGATAATAAGGATTACTCTGAAAATCCGGGAATGCTTCCTTCATCTCAATTCCCATTTTCTTTGTGAATTCATAGCACCCGTCAATGTGCTGCTCGCTGGGCATTGCGGAAAACAGTGTATTCACATAGAAAAGAACCGTGTACATAAACTCTATCTCTTTATAGTACTTCTCGAGATAGCCGTTCTCCTTTGCCTCATTAAGAATCTGCCTTCCTGCAACCATCCTGTCTTCCAGGTTCTTCTTTGAAATGGTATGCACTGTGGAAGCGTTATGCTGAAAATAAAAATATAACGGTTCTTCAATGTACTCAAAGTGTTTTACCCTGAGCATCCAGGTATTGCTGACAGCATTATCCTCATAGAAAATATCCTCCGGAAAAATATCCAGCTTGCTGTCAAGAACAGCCTCCGGAGAAAGCTTGTGAGGGTCACCGCTGAAGGGCTTTATCCTGCCTCTTCCAAGAACAATCTCCCTCTTATATATTTTAACCACCAGGCTTCCTGTATCCAGAAGGAGCTTCTTGTATTTCTCCTCATTCATTATGCCGGTCTGCTCATGATTATTATTATGTACTATCTGCCCGGGTTCAAAGGTATAGCTGTCCACGAGGCTGTAATCACAGCCCACCATATCAGCTCCGGTTTCTTCCGCCCTTTTAAGCAGGCGCTCATAATAGTCCGGGACAACCCAGTCATCCGCATCAATAAAACCGATCCATTCACCTCTTGCAATGCCCAGTCCTATATTCTTGGCACCGCCCTGATGATGATTTACCGGACTGTGAATTGCAATGAACCTCTCAGGATACTGCTCTTCATATCCCTTCATAATTTCAAAGGAGTTATCGGTTGAGCAGTCATCCACCGCTATGATCTCAATTTCACCGTCAGGGAGAGTCTGTGAAACCAGGCTGTCCAGACAATGCTTTAGTTTATCTTCACCTGCCATATTATAGACAGGAACAACAACGCTAATCTTCATTACAGTCTGCTGAGCTCCTCATTAAGAACTTCACATATTCTCTCCATGTCGAATCTGTTGTAACGCTGGTCGATCCAGAAAGCCAGCATGTTTTCAGAAAAGTGTCCCGAAACAGAGCACGCAGCTGCCGCCTCTTTGGAAACAGGCCAGAGAACAGGCGCATAAACGCCCTTAGCAGCCAGCCTTGTCTCAAAGGCATCTCTCGTTATCTTCTTTCCTTCGTCAGTAATTGCACTTCTCTGCATAAAATCAGTATCCAGCACTATAGGAAGCATGAAAGGAGTAAATTCCTCAATATCTTCCTCCTTAAGCAGGTTAAATGCCTTGCCGCACAGAGGAAGCGATTTGAGCATATTGTAAAGATTCTTATAGTTGGAAGCACGTCTCTCGCTTAATCCAAGTGCATCAACTCTCTTTAAATACTCTGCACTCTCATCCGTCATGTGATAGGGATCCAGTCCGTCGCTGAGTGCATCCTCGGCATCGGATAAAAGTTTTCTGAAATGAGCTTTAAGCTCCTGATCTCCATTATCAAGATATTCTGCTTTCTCTCTGAGTGCCTCCATTCTGAGCAGTGAAAAATCCGTATCTCCGGTGAGTGCACCCATTACAAATTCATCCTTGCTTATGGCAATAGCCCCATCCGGAACTCCCAGCCATTTTCTGATACTTCCCACATGGTAATTGATCCGGGAAGCACCTTTTCCTTCAAGATACTTCTCAGGTTCCATTATTATATGAGTGACATCTTCAATAATGACTGCATCATTGAAGTTGTCTCTTATTGTCTGTGCTGCAGAAACGGTTCCTGCAATGCCAAAGAAGTTCATTATAAGAACAATAGGTCTTGCTCCCCCTTCTGAACTCTCATTTATTTTTGCTATCAGGCTATCAGTATCAACTGTAAGGTCCTCATTAAGAGAATAAAAATGCACTTCGAATCCCCTTACTTCAAAGGGTCTTACCATTGAATCACAGGAAAGTGCCGGTAAAAATACCTTCCTGTCATCCATCTTGGCAATTATGTCATCTGCCACAAAACCTATGGCGTCTCTGCCGCATCTGAGGAATGCCACATATCTTCCGTTCTTCTCGGCAGCATGCTCAAACACCTCAATCAGGTTTTCTCTCTCATTTATTTTCTCAAAATGAAATTCACTTCCGATTTCGTACATATCCGTCCTCTTTTTCAATCTTCGTAACTTATTTTTATTTTAGATAACGCATCCATGGCATTTTTCTCAGCTTCATCAGCATCTTTGCCTGTTGCGATCACATGTCCTATTCTCTCGCCGCTATTTGTAATGCGGACCGCCTTATCACCGGGCTTTTTATAAATATCCACCTCAGTAACACCCTGCATTTTGAGAGCCTCATCAACACCTTCTATTGCCCTTATGATATGTTCCTGTCCTTCAGTCTTATCAGCACTTCCATCATAGTATATAAATCTGATAGCCGATCCCATGTCCTTTGTTCTTGCACAATCAGCTTTTTCACCAAGGCTGCAGGCAATATCACAGGCTGTCATATCAACTCCCGTCGAAAGCGGAACAAGTTTGGAGGTAATAAAATCGCCTCCAAGCCTTGCGGCTATTTCCACAAGTCTGGCTCCATCAGGAGTCACTTTTATTTCTGTGTGATTAGGACCGTTTTTTATATTAAGGGCTTTTATGGCTGCTACTGCAACCTCCCTGATATCTCTCTGCTGATCTTTTGTAAGTCTTGAAGGCTCAGTATGTCCGGTTTCAACAAAGTAGGGTACTTCCGTTATCATCTTATCCGTAATGGTAATAATATTTATATTACCATCCACTGTTATCGACTCAACGCTGACCTCGGGGCCTGTCATGAACTCCTCCAGAAGCACTTCACCGCTTCGTGAAAAGCCTTTTGTATATTCATAGATATCAAGCAGATCCTCATCTTTACCGATCTTACTTTTATCTATCAGAACAACTCCTCTGCTTGCCGCATTATCAGCGGGTTTGCAGACAAATCTTTCACCGAGGAGTCTGCTCTTTTCAAGGAACTCTTCAGCCGAATCAGCCACATAAAATTCCGGTACCGGAACATTTTTCTCCTTCATTCTGCGCCTCATGGCAGCTTTATCAGTTGCGCATATGGCATCCTCATAAGCTATTCCGCCCTGTCTTCCCAGCTGTTCATTCACCCATGCCACTGTTCTTACAGGCATATCACTTGTGGATGTCATAATGTAATCCGGCTTGTATTTTAAAGCTGCATCAAGGACTGCCTCTTTATCAATTGTACTTATACATAAAAACTCATCTGCCTCTGGGATTCCCACGGCTTTTGGATCATAATCAAGGGCATATACGTAAAGCCCCTTTTCCCTGGCCTTTTTTATGGCAGGAACCTGTAGTGCACTGGCTCCGAGTATAAATATCTTCTTCATAATATCTCTGACTTCCTCATCATTTACATATCAATGATCGCTTCAGCAATTCGGTCTGCCCCCTGTCCGTCGATCATCTTCTTCATTCTCTCACCGATTTCATTTCTCTGAGTGGTATCAAGATCCGACAATCTGAGCAGCTCCATCATGATATTCACAAGTACAGTTCTCTCATCATCTCTGAAGTCACCTGCATAGGGCACGATACCGTCTCTTGCAAAATATAGAGCATCCGGCTCCATATTGTCGGCAAAAACATAGCTTACAGAAGGTACGCCCACAGCGCACAACTCAAAAAGTGTTGTCCCGGCAGGCGTTATGGCAGCATCACATCTGCCCATAATGTCAGCCACATTGCTCACATTCTGATGCAGCACCACATAACCATCCTCCACATATCTCTGAACCCTTTCGGATATTCTGTAAAACCTTCCTGCCAGAAGATGTATCTTTTTATTCTCTGCGTCTCTGAATCTGAGCTCAGGTTCTGTTAATATTGCCGTTATAATAAGCTCAGACAAACCTCTGCTGTCAGATCCTCCTGTGGTAAGGAAGATATTCCTGAGGCTGTTGTTATAACCATAAGTTCTGTGCACGCCCATAAAAGCCTGCTGATTTTCCTGGGCAACGAGGTCTATATTCATCAGAAGTTCGCCGTCTGTACCGTATCGCTCCTCTTTTTCCTCTTCACTTATTCCGACTTCGTAATGTCTCCTCTGCCAGAACTGCTCCCTGAGTGGTATATACCTTGTACCAAGTAAAAGAATGGTATCATTTACATCATAGCTTTTTTCATATTCCAGCTCAGGTGCTCCGGGACTGTAATTCAAAAGAGCTCTCACCGGATAGGTATCTTTTTTCATGTCGTCAATGTACAGGACCTTGATACCATTTTCCTTCAGGATTTTAAGATAAAGCGGCGTTACCTGATAACTGTCCACAAGAAGCTTGCTTATCCCTTCAGCGTTAAGAAAATCCAGCAAAACAACCACTTCCTGTTCCATCTTTCTCCAATTGGATTCCAGAACGTAGTATTCATATTCATTTTCTATATAAGGTGCTATGTTATAATCTGCAGACACAAAAACGACAGTGCACCCCATCTGCGCAAGACTCCCTGCAATGGTCCTACAACGCATGATGTGCCCTGTCGCTACTATTTCATTTGCATCCACACGAATCGCTATCTTATCCAATTAAACTCCAATCCAGCGGTGTGCCGCGAAGTAGTTTTTGCTTCGCCTTTTTGCCAAGTACCTCTTCGTAATGCTTGGGTTTCATTCCGGTGATATTATAGGATCTGATACTTCTGACATTTTTTTCAGTAAGCTCTTCACCGGCCTCAACATCCTCAACAATAAAAAGTGATCTTCTGTTGGTGTACTCTCCTGCCTCTGCTTCTGTAGGTCCATAGAAAACCTTACCCATTGCAAGCTCGGCATCATGAACCCCCTTGACCATATCTTCGAATTCCTGAGGTTCCATGGAAAAAGCACTGTCTGCTGAAGGTATCTTTCTGTCCAGACAGAAATGCTTTTCTATAACCACCGCACCAAGAGCTGCTGCAGCAATTGCAGCTGTTCCGCCCATGGAATGATCAGAAAGTCCTACAGGAACTTTAAATCTCTCCTTCATATCAGGAATTGTCCTGAGATTAAGATCTGAAGAAATGGTGGGATATACACTGCAGCACTTAAGAATGATTATCTGATCATTACCCTCAGATCTGATTGCAGCTATCGCTTCCTCTATTTCTTCCACGCTTCCCATACCTGTGGACATTATTATCGGCTTGCCTGTTTTTGCAATATATTTAATAAGCGGAATATCTACAAGCTCAAAGGATGCGATCTTGTAAAATTCCTCACCTATATTCTCAAGATAGTCAACGGATGTTTTATCAAAAGGTGTAGAAAGGAAATCTATTCCGCATTCCTCACACTTCTTTTTGATGGGAGCCATCCATTCCCAGGGAGTGTACGCTTCCTTGTAAAGATCGTGAAGATTATATCCGTCCCACAATCCTCCGTGAATCTTAAATGCCTCCGCATCACAATCTATAGTGATGGTATCAGCAGTATAAGTCTGTGTTTTAAGGCAGTCTGCTCCTGCCTTGGCAGCGGCTTCGACAATCTTAAGGGCATTATCAAGGGATCCCCCGTGATTGGCGCTCATCTCTGCAATTATATATGCTCTGTTGTTCTTAAGGCACTCTTCTAATCTCATTAATTCACCTAAAATCCTCCATACTCACTGCAAAATATGGAGCATATATCTGGCAGTCAGGAATTATTTCAGCAGTCCCTGCTCTGTCAAAAATCTGTACTTCATTTCAGCTAAAAGCCAATCACTTTCATTATCAATATCCTGGGACTCCACCGGATCAATAATGTAAGGAATTGATTTTTCCATTGTGGTGTCCTTCTGAATCCTGAATGCATCATTTCTGAATATATAGAACTGTCCGCATTCATGATACTGTTTCTGAAGGTCCTGACTTCTGGTGGTTGCATACTCAGGATGAAGCATCTTCACCAGTCCCTTGTCATCTATAAAAAGTCCTCTCTGGGGAGGATAGGAAAACTCCTGCATGGGAACTATGGATTCAGCCCCCGATTCCTTAAGCTTATCCATTGCCTCTTTAAGCTTACGCGCAGTTACAAAAGGAGCTGTGGGATAAATGCAGCATCCATATTCGTAGCTCTTACCCATCTTCTCGTATTCATCGAGAACTTCCAGTAAAACATCAGCTGTAGTAGCCGTATCACTTGAGGTCTCAGCGCTTCTGTAAAACGGCACATTAGCACCGGCCTTTTTAGCGATGTCAGCTATTTCTTCATCATCAGTGGAAACCATAACCTCATCAAATATTCCGGACTGAAGTGCTGCCTCTATCGAATAATTGATTATCGGTTTTCCGCAAAATACTTTTATATTTTTCCGTGGTATTCTTTTGCTTCCTCCACGGGCTGTTATTATTGCAATCGCACTCATTTATCTACCCTGTAGTAATTTACAAGCTTCGTTACAGCAGCTATTACGTCATTTATATCTTCATCTGTCATTGCTGCATAAAGCGGAATGGTTATCATCTCATCATAGAGTTTTTCCGCATTAGGGCAAAGTCCCTTTTTGTATCCCTGCTTCTCATAATACGGGAAGTAATATGTGGGAATGTAGTGAACATTACAAATAATGTTCTCTGCACCAAGGGCTTCGAAGAACTCTCTGCGGCCAATCTTAAGCTTTTCCGGCACAAGACGTAGTATGTACAGATGTCTGCATGAATCGGAATTGGGATCTTCCTTCTGAACAAACAGTTCGGGCATTGCTGAGAATACTTCATCGTACTTTCTTCTGATTTCTTTTCTTCTTGCCACAAACTCATCAAGTCTGTCCAGCTGGCTGCTGATAAGTGCAGCCTGCATATCAGTAAGTCTGTAGTTGGGTGCAAGACAAAGCTGCTCATAATACCAGGGGCCGTCCACCTCGTGTTCCATAAGAGATGTGTCCCTTGTTATACCGTGAGTTCTGAAGAGAAGGAGCTTTTTGTAGAACTCCTCGTTATCAGTAACGATCGCGCCGCCTTCGCCACCGGTTATTGTCTTTACCGCATGGAAACTGAATGTAGACATATCAGCATATGATCCAACCGGCTTGCCCATGTAATTGGTTCCGATTGAATGTGCCGCATCCTCTATCATAACCAGATTGTGCTTTTTACAGATCTCTTTTATCTTCTGAAGATCACCTGTCTGTCCGGTATAATCAACCGGAATAACAGCCCTGGTCTTTGATGTTATTTTTCTCTCAATATCCTCAGGATCTATCTGATAAGTTTCAGGATCAATATCCGCAAAAACAGGCTTCGCTCCGCAGTAAAAAGCACAGTTTGCGCTGGCAGCAAAGGTTATGGGAGTTGTTATTACTTCATCACCCTCACCTACTCCTGCAGCAAGACATGCAACATGAAGTGCTGCAGTATCATTGCTGATTGCAACCGCATATTTTGCGCCTGTAACCTTGCACAGTTTCTGCTCCATATCGGTTATTGCAGGACCTGTTGTAAGGAAGTCACTTTTAAGAACATCCACTACAGCCTGAATATCCTTCTCATTTATATCCTGATGTGAATAGTATAATTTTTTGCTTCTAACGGGCGAACCCCCGCAAATTGCAGGGATTCCGGTGTTTTCATTATTCATAATTACAGATAAAATCTCCTATTTATCTTATCTATCAATGCTCAACGGCCTCATGAAGTCTGTCCTGAATATCCTTGACGCTCATCCACTCTGTGTTATTTCCGGAGCTGTAATAGAATCCGTCAGGAACCTTCTTACCATTGGGATCGGGCTTCTGTCTGTCGTTGAATGTAACCTGAGGATAAACGATGAAGTGCTTGTCAAACTCATATGTGAAAGGTGCATCCTCAGTAGTTACCATAACCTCATCAAGCTTCTCTCCGGGACGGATACCAACCTCAGTGGTCCTGATTCCGGGGCACATAGCCTCAGCAAGATCCTTGACATTGAATGAAGGAATTTTACTGATAAATGTCTCACCGCCCTTAGCCTCGTCAAGTGCCTTGAGCACAAGCTCAACACCCTCCGGAAGGCTGATCCAGAAACGTGTCATTCTATAATCTGTAATAGGAAGCTCCTTCTCACCCTTTTCAATAAGACTCTTGAAGAAAGGAATGATTGAACCTCTGCTTCCTGCAACATTACCGTATCTTACAATTGAGAAATTAATATCCTTATTGCCGGCGTAAGCATTGGCTGCAATAAACAGCTTATCGGAAACCATCTTGGTTGCTCCGTAAAGATTAACAGGGTTAACTGCCTTGTCTGTACTTAAAGCAACAACTCTCTTAACACCTGTATTAAGTGCTGCATTGATTACATTCTGCGCACCGTTTACATTGGTCTTGATAGCTTCGTCAGGATTGTACTCACAAGCAGGTACCTGCTTAAGTGCTGCAGCATGGATGACATAATCTACACCCTCCATGGCACGCTCCATTCTGGCACCATCCCTTACATCACCGATGAAGAATCTCATCTGATCCGCATGCTCTCTGTAAACCTTCTCATTGGCCATAGTAAACTGCTTGTACTCATCTCTTGAATACACAATAATCTTCTTGGGATTATAGTGTTCAAGCACATATTCCGTAAAGCAGTGTCCAAAGGAACCGGTTCCTCCTGTCACAAGTATGGTTTTATCATCTAATTTCATTATTACTTCCTCTTTTCAAAGCATAGTTCTAGGGTATTATACTATAAATCAGAAAAATGTGGTAGCCATAACACTCCGGGCGTGTCATTGCCCTCATCCCTTATGGCTTAGTCTGTACAATGTCCACATATCTTTTGTCGACACTTCGGTGCACTCGGAAAGTGATGGATTGCAGTCCTTAATCCGGCTTAAAATTTCATCCTTATTATCATGATCAGCAATGTAGATGATGATTTCATCTGTATCCTTCAGTGCATCATCTGTTACTGCTTCGGTGTTTGCCTCATTTACATAATAAAGTCCCGAATACTCCATCAGCTCATCAGAAAGTCTCCAGATATTATCCGGTGTCTGATCATTATAGGCTACAACAACTCCGGTTCCTGCATTCTCCATCTCTCTTGCAAAAGCAATTCTGTCAGCATCCTCCCTGTAAAGGAAAAGCACAGTATCATCAATTGCAAGTCCCTTGATATTTATAGACATAAAAATAATAAAAGTGATTATAACAGGAATGTTCATGCCTAAAAGGTTTCTGTTTCCAAAGATTGCCCTGATACCTACTCTCACAAAATACACAAGAAGAAGGAGTGCCAGCGGATAAACAGGCATCTCATATCTGTTTGAAGTCTCTCCAAGCAAAAGTGCTGTCTTTGCTATGATCAGGAAATATGTGATAACAGATACCACCAGTATTCTGACCTGTGCAATATGAACAGTGTCCTTTTCTCCTCTGATTCTGATAAAAAAGAATAATGCAATAAGTGAAAGGACAACCGGCACAAGAATAATTCCCCAAAGACCCGAGAAAAGATACTTGCCTGCAAGACCAAGGAAGAACAATAATCTGTCCCCAAAATTGGAAGCATCAGCAAAGGCTGAAACTGCCTCCTTTCCTCTGTAGCCCCTGAAAATATGAGCCAGCGAAGACGGATAAGAAAGCACTGCAAGCGCAAGAGCAATTCCGCTTCCTATTACATAGAACACTATATATTTAAGGCGTTCAACAAAGGTTGCAGCATGCCTTTGAAATTCTTCATCCTCCAGTATTTTCATCACATCCGTAACTGCAGAAATGTCCTTCTTCTTAATCTTTGGAAGAAGGAATAAAAACCACAGGCTGAAGAAAAAGCCTATCATCACCATGAAAACAAGATAGTAATACTGGGTTAAGAATCCAAGAAAATCTATCACCATAATTCCAAGAAGAATAGAAAAGAATCCCTTGATAAAATGTCCGTCAAACGGCTTTGCAAGCACAAACCCCTTTAACTCGGTGCCTGCATAATATTCCTTTATAAGACTTACCAGTTTCATATGCAGAAGTGAAAGTGCCAGGATAAAAACCGTAAGCCACATATACATTCTGATGAACATAACACAGGAAATGGTCATGGGATTAAATCCATAGATTGCCATAAGTACAAGCTTAAGGTCATCATTCATTCCGATACTTTTTGCAATCTGATACAAAAGCCAGAAGCTTATCACAAAGGCAATAAGATTGACAAAAAGCCCCTGCCATTTGCTGAACACTCCCGGAGTCAGGGAACAGACTGTGTGAAGCATATCATAGAAAAGCGGAGGATGAACATCCCAAGACTGCACCTGGGATACAAGAGAATAATTAAATCCTTCACCCTCTTTAACCACAAACTCATCCCTAATCGTATCTGCTGCCACCCACTCCCTGTCAGGGTAATAGAAACCAAGGCTCCTGTTGGATGAAAAATAGGAATAGTATTCATCCTGATGATATCCTGCTTTACTCATTCCGAAAAAACAGATTACGGCAATCTGCAGAACAAGTATCACAAGGAGTATTAAACTGTATTTTTTCTCACTGATCTTCATGTTGAATTTATTACTTTATCCTTTTGATTTTTGCATGGAAACTTCTTACAAATTTAGGCGCGATCGCAAGAAGAATAAGATAAACCCTGTTCTTCGTACTCAAAAATTCGTTTCCCAGAATATCCCCCGGATGACTTCTTAAATATCCCACAACATTTTCTCTGTAAAAGATATTATCGCTTGTCATCTTACTTATCGGGATATGTAAAAGATAGTCGAGGCGCTGCACCAGACAGAATCTTTTTGCGACATTTGTAAGCTCCGGAAAGCTGCTTCTCACAAGGGCAGCTGCCACATCGGAATTTCTCACAATATCTGTAAACACCGGAGGAAAATAATCCTTCTGATCCTGCTTCTTTCTGGTGTTACTTCCGGTTCTGTAGAAAACATGATAATACTGCTGAGGCAGAATGAGAAGTTTTTCCACTCTGGTCAGCATATGTATCATAAGGTAAAAATCCTCGTTCAGCTCTCCCTCGGGGAATCTGCCGTCCTTACCTTCAAAAAGCTCTCTCTTTGTAAGCTTGGTGCAATAGGACGCATCCCCGGTATGCATGAGAAGTGTTCTCAAATGCTCACTTCCCGTAACCACCTTCTTTTCAGCAGGCGGAATACATACATCAGGAAGTCTGGTTCCATCTTCTGCAATTTCATCCCTTGATGCCTGCACCATAAGAAACTCTGATTCAGGATCAGAGATAACCGCTTCCATCAAAGCCTCATACATGTGCTCATCCACATAATCATCCGCATCAACAAAACCCACATAATCTCCGGTGGCATAGCCAAGTGCATTATTTCTTGCAGCACTGCTGCCTCCGTTTTCTCTGTGGATAACCTTAATTACCGCACCACTGACACAGCTGTAGACCTTTATTTCCTCATCACTAATTAAAGTACCGCATCCCTCTGCATAGCTTATGATTCTGTCCAAAGTCGAATCGGTTGACCCGTCATCCGCAACCAGAATCTCCAGCAGATTACCGGGATATGTCTGCCTGTATACAGAATCTATACATCTGCATATCAGATCTTCAATATTATATGCAGGTATGATTACGCTAATCTTCTTATCAAACAAATCTGTTTCCTCTGTAATTTATTACTGAAGGTGATTATCCTCCTGAAGTGTTCTGAAAAAACCGGGTGCAGGCAGAACCTCTGCCCTGCTCATGGGACCGGTCTGTGGCATATTATACTCTATGCCGCCTGTTATGCAATCGCAAAACTCAAGGAGCCTCGCCCCTGCAACTTCAGCGTTCCATTCATTACTGATGGTCTCATAGGCGGATTTCTGCAGTTTTCTGATAAGCGCAGGATTACCCGAAAGCTCATCAAGCCTTGCTAAAAACTCTTCCTTCCTGCCCTTGTCGTATGTCAGTCCGTTCTCTTTTTCAGTAACAAGAAAAGGAACCGCTCCCGCTTCATAAGACGCAATCACAGCACAGGCACTGTTCATGGCTTCATTTACAACAGCGCCCCACCCCTCAAGATAATTGCTGTTAAACAAAAAGACATGGCTCTGTTCCATGATCTTTCTGACTTTTTCAGGGCCGACAGAACCAACAAGACTTATATACTCATCAAGTCCCCTGTCTTTTATCATGTTTTCAAGTTCATTTCTTAAAGGGCCGTCTCCCACAATATTTACATGAAAACTCTTACCCTTATTCTTCAAAAATTCTGCAGCATATACCGCAAATTCCGGATGTTTAAGCTTTATGAGCCTTGCAGCAAAACAAATCTCAAGCCTTTCACCATCTCGGTACAGCATATTGTGTATTTCGCTGTCCGTGTATTTTTTTAGCGGCGGAAAATATCCCCATCTGAACATTTTCCCGGGATAAGCACCGATCAGGCTGAAATCTCCCGAAACATACGAGCCTGCACATAGCATATAAACAGGCTTTCTTCTAAATCTGATATGCTCACGGTACTTGGCAGCAAGTCCCCTTGGAGATATTGCCTTATACCTTCCCTCACGGTATATCCGTTCGCTGATACGAATTACCGGCTTCCCGGAAGAAAGCCTCTCCTCAATCACTCTGTCTGCACTGCTTCCGCGTTCAGCTCCCGTCCATCCCAGTAAAAGTACATCACAGTTTCTGATGAGATCTGCACATTTATTCTCATCTTCATAGAACTTATTAAGGTATGGCAGTTCAGCTCCCACAGTACTCCATCCCATTTTGCGCCTCTCCTCATCCATAGGCATTATCTGCACAAAAGAAAAATCCTCGGAGAGTTTTTCAAACAACACTCCGCAAAAAGGGATCTGATGGTGGTTTATGAAATTGGAGACAAAAGTAATCTTCACTCTCAATCCTTCACTATTTCAAAATATATTTCCATGAGCCTGTCAAAATTGATCTCGCTGTCATGGGTAATAAGTGCATGCTTTTTGGCATTATCTCCGTAAACAGCAGCAATCACCGGTTCTCTGAACATCTGACATATGCACTTTGCAAGATCCTCAGGGTTGCCGTTCTCAAACAAAAGACCGTCCACATTTTTCTCAAGCATGCTGGGTATTCCGCCTGCTTCAGATGCAACAACGGGAACGCCTAAAAGCATGGCTTCAGCCAGAGAATTCGGAGAATTCTCAAGTACTGACGGACAGACAAAGACATTGCTCTTTAGAAGCTGTTCTTTCATCTGCTCTGCAGAAAGTTTGCCGAGCATAACAACCTTTCCGCCCAGCCTGTATCTTCTTATCAGTTTCTTTAAATATTTTCCGTATGCAGATATCCTGATTGCCATGGGATACCGGCTTCTTCCGCTGGCACCCTTCTGCTCATCGGGAATCGTAACCGTTTTCCTTCTGATCTTACCGATTACACTGTTTCCTGCAACATATAATCTGGCATCCGGAAACTCCTTAAGTATAAGGGGCATTGCTTCGAGCATAAAATGGAAACCTTTGAGTGGATAATCGCCCTGTGCCATAAAAATACTGTGAGTAACCGTATTCACTGATCTCCATGCACCGTTATAAAAAGTTCCGCGCATGGTCTCATTCATCTTGTGATATGTGGCACCGGGATTTATCTCTTCTGTTTTTTCCCTGTCAAAATCCGTGCGTCCGGTTATATGACCAGCAAGGCGTATGGATGCAATCTCATTTTTACCGCGAAGTTCATATTTTTCCTGCTGCTGAATGAGCGAATCACCCTTGTACTTATCTCTGAAAGTGCAGTCGTTCTGAACTTCCTTTGGAAGATACGCCATATACACTTTTGCTATTTCACTGCATAGTCCCTGTATTCCAAGAAGCGTCCTATCCGGGTTGTTGAATGCCCTGATAGCCGCAAGTGTATGGGGGAACTCTGTTCCAAAAATATGAATCATATCGGGATTAAAATCATCGATAATCTTTCTGAGTCTTTTTTCCAGTCCATCATCATAAATCTCAGGTGTGTCAAGATTCTCATGAAAACTGTAAAACTTCACTCCGTCAAAAGTCACGGGCTCATCACCGATATCCCCCGGGAAACAAACTCCAAGCTTTACATTGGTTGATACCCTGTCTTTTCTTATTTTATCAAAAGCCCCGGAAAGCCAGCCTTCCCTGTCCGACCAGGAAAGTCCTCTTGACTTGGCAAATGCCGGAAGCATTATATTGCAAACCCACAAAACTCTCATAACAAAACTCCACCGTTAACTGCGTTTATTATATACAAAACTCTTAAGCTTATTATAAATCCCTGCAGTCTTGGGATTCTGGGCAATCTTTGTCCTCAAAGAAGCCAGTGTCAGCAGTCTTATAAGATCATACTTCTGAATCTTCTTCCTGCTGAGATACAAATGAATTATCTGCTGCCTCTCATTCTCAGAGATCTTACGATTTTCACAGGTCTCTGAAAATCCGCCTCCTTCATAATCAGCAATCAGAAGCTTCATATACTCCGTCTGAGCCTTCTCAACATAAAAGCATCTGAGAAAATGCTCATAATCAGCCCTTACTTTCCAGACTGTATCAAAAGGATATCTGAGCATCAGGCGCTCATCATAGAAACATGCCTGATGTGACGGTACATTTCTGTAGCATGCAAAATCATCAATCTTAGGAACAGATGATACTCTCTGCATTGTCTGCATTTCAAAAATATCCCCGTAGTAAATATATGGAAGCGTGGTCCCCTTCACGCGCTCATTCCTCGTTATGCACTCATAAACTTTCTGAAGAACATCCGGTCCGGAGAATACATCACCGCAATTAAGGAAATAGACAAATCCGGGCCTGCTGATATTCTCTTCCTGTTCGTCCAGCTTTTTCAGAGCGTTAATCGCAATGTTCATGGCATCATAAATGCCGTGATCTTTTCCCTTTATGATATGACATCTGCCATCCGAAGATGCCCCAGTGCCTTCAATTCCAAACAGCGCCGCAGCTCTCTCCAGGGAGCCGTCGGTGGAGCCACCGTCCTTTATAATAATCCTGTAGTTCTTAAAACTCTGTTTTCTTATGCTGCCTATTGTTTTATCCAGGTCTTCGCCAGGATTATAGGCAACTACTATGATCGTAAAATAGGGTCTTTTCATATTATCACCTGTCAGCCAAAGCCTCTCTCCGAAAGTGTAGCAGGAAGCTCATGGAAAAATATTGTTTCATAGGGAAGGATTCTCACACCATCAGCCGCTGCGCCTTTCATATAATTTGCGAAATAGACGAGGCAGAAAATTACTGTGACCACCTTCAATACCTTCTTCAGATTCATCCCATATATTCTTTCATCCTTCATTCTTTTCAGGAGAAGAGGAACATATAAAATCTGAGTTACTGTCAAATAGTAAGCAATTCTCGATACAGTAGGAAGGAATGATCCAAATGTATAAAAAATAAGTGCAAACAGATTACAGTAAAAATAAAATCTGAGTTCCCTGTCCTTAGTGATATCCTCTCTAAGCACATACAGGGCAAGCACCAGTACAGCCACACATCTAAGTATACTGACCTTACTGGTTCCACCGGACAGATATTCTGTACCGGCATATGATGGATAAAGCTTTATGGCAATATCCAGATAAAAATCCTTAAGAAAAAGCGTGGATATACAAATAAGTCCAAGCACACCCAGCATCCACCTGCGCCATTTTATGCAGGCAAAAGGATATAACACAAGCACCACCAAAAGAGACTTATGAAACAGCGCACCGGCAAGAACCATCAGCACAAATCTGGGATAATCCCTTTCGATGCAGTAAAATGCTGAAAAAACAGCCACTGACAATGCAAGATAATACCTCACAGTGCTTATCGACTGGAAATAGTATCCAAGGAACATGAACATCATAAATGACATCCAGAAATCCTCGGACTTCCTTCTGAGTACAGTCAGGAATAAAAACATAGTAGCCGCAGCAAACACTGCAAATACAGCCACATAATTCTCAAATCCGGATAACTTGTAGATAAGGATTGTAAGGTAGTTAAACCCCGGTTCAGTGGGGACAATGGCATTACTGTAGGCTCTGTGCATGAATTCCACATAGTTGCTGTAGTCATTGCCGACATTAAGCCTTATGGCAGACACCCCGGTCAGTAAAACAAATACTGCCAGAATGGACGTCCTGCTCTTTAACTGTTGTCTGGTAATGCCTCCATATATGCAGTTATTGCCTTCTTCCCTAAGGCTCTTTATATTAAGTGCCACTAGAAGAACGGTCACTGTAAGCATCAGATAGATCAGCATAACTAATCCTCATGTTTTCCGGCAGCTCTAACGCCTCTCTTCATTATTGAAAAACACTTTCCAACAGACATCTCTTTGCACATCTCATTTTTGTGTGCAAGTAAAAACCTCAGACACATAGGCTTTGCCAGCTTTCCATAGAGGAAATGGTACAGATACCCCCTGTCAAAAAAGAATTTCTCATTATAGCCCGAAAACCAGGTGGAAGGTCTGTCATCCTCCTCATGCCCGATTTTCACACTGGTTCTGTAAATCTTAAGTCCCTTATCAAGGCACTGCTTCAGGAAAAGTGAATCCTCACCGTTACTGTACTTTGCCCCACCTCCAAACAGAAGTGAAAAAGTAACTCCGGCCTCGTGAAGTCTGCTGCCTCTTACTGCTATGGCATAAGCAGGATATCTTCCGTAATTCATGTAGTTTACTCTGGCAAAATCCGTGTTATTGTATGTGACGCGGCCCTCCGTAGCCCTGACATTAAAAAGAAGCATATCCGCCTCCGGATGATCATCGAACTCCTTCTCCATGAGAACGGTATATCCTTCATCCAGGACAATATCCTCGTCACAAAACTGAAGAATCTCATGATCTGCTCTGAGAAGCGCCAGATTTCTTGACAATCCGACACCCTTTTCATCACAGTTAAACACCCTGATATTATGTCCGCCTAAATCTCTTTCCTCGTAACCATAGGGCATTTTCTGATTCACAATTATCGCATCGGACTGAATATTCATTTTTTCCGGAAGTGCCTGAGTGTCCTGAGACACCGCAGCCACCAGCAATTGAATTCTCGACATATCACAGTCCCATATATAACTTCAAAAATCTCTTATCTGCATCGGTGATCACAATTCCGGCAGTCTGACATCCCAGCTTATTCAGCATTGAGATCATATGCTGTATCATTGCGCCGCTTCGTTTACAATGAGAAGCCATGATAAAAGCGCCTTCGACATTTTTTATCTTCTCTGCAACAGCCGGATCATTTCCCGGCATTGCGCAGGGCTTAAGGGTAATACCTGACTTTTTAAGCTCGCTTCCGAGAATATCCTTTAAACGCTCTGTTCCATCCTCAGCAAACTTCTGTCCTGTTTTATCATCAACTGAAAATACAGCGAATTCTTTTCCACTATTGTCACTGTTCTGGAAGAAAACAAGAAGCTCATTTCTGTAAAAAGAAGGCTCCTCCTGTCCCTTTGAAGTCATTATTCCTATCACAGGCAGGTTATATCTCTTTTCAGCATCTTCCGGAACATAGATGATGTCATTCATTGATTCCAGAATAAGAAGCCAGAGAACCGACAAAATAATTCCGATAACAGCTCCTAGACATACAGCCGTTGCTGTTTTGTCTGTAACAACTTCAAGCTCTGCATCCGTTACGCCAAGTATCTTGATCTGCTCAAATGCCTCGTTGGTCCTGCCAAATGTTACAAGCGCATCGTCCACTGCTGATGTCAGAGCCGTGCAAAGATCTTTATCTTTATTTTTTACGGTAAGGAGCATAACTCTTACATCTGAAGGGATATCGGCATTAATACACTCAAGAACCTGCTGCCGTGAGAGATTCGTTTCGGATATTCCTGACGCCTCAAGATTACTCATTACCTCATTAAGGACATCATCGGTTCCCAGAACAATGTTCCAGGTATACGCATTGTAATAATCAACCTCTGATCCCTTTTTCTCATCATATGCAAAATCTATGTAGACCGTTGAAGTTGTGACGTATTCCCTTGCAGGGCCATAGACCACATGAGCAAGAAAATAAATCACGCCGCCTAAAACAGCACCTGCTGCCGCCGCAACAACCACTATCCAGAGTTTTTGAAGAAGCCTTAGATAAAAGGCCCGGAGATTTACGATTTCATTATCATAATTTTCCCGTTTTCTTGCCATTTTCTCCTCCAGTAAAACTCCATAGATTATTTTTTCATTGCTGTAATCTGAGAGTCTTCAACACCTTCTGTAGCATCCGGTGTAAACAAAATCTTCAAGGTAAGAAGCATAAGTTTAAAATCAAGCCATACAGAGTAGTTCTCAATATATGCAAGATCGAGTTTGAGCTTATCATACGGAGTGGTATTGTATTTACCATAAACCTGCGCATATCCTGCAAGTCCTGCCTTTACCTTCATTCTGAATGCAAACTCGGGCATAGTCTCCATATACTGCTTGATAATCTCAGGTCTCTCGGGTCTGGGTCCGATAAAGGACATATCACCCTTGAGAATATTGAAAAGCTGAGGAAGTTCATCAATTCTCACAGCTCTGATAAACTTTCCTATGGGAGTGATTCTGTTATCATTTTTGGTGGCAAGTCTTGCAACACCGTCCTTCTCAGCATCAACTCTCATACTTCTGAATTTCATTATCTTGAATTCTCTCTCGTTCTCAGTACACCTGATCTGCTTGTAGAGAATAGGGCCACCGTCATAGATCTTGATTATAATAGCTGTTATTATCATGATAGGTGAAAAAGCTACTATCATGATAAGCGAGCACACAATATCAATAAGCCTTTTTATGGCGCGTTCTTCAACCTTTAAGTAATACTCCCTCAAAAGGAGCACGGGTGTGTCAAAAAGGTGCATCTGGGTTGACCCCTTTACAAGTACGTCTGTGATCTTAGGCATCAGATATACCCTGATTGAGTGTCCGTAAAGGAACTTCAACAGATTATTTCTGTCCTTCGTGGGAATGTCCCAGATAACTACCGCATCATATCTCTCAAGGGCTTCCTTCTCAATCTTATCAATGCCCTCTGAAATATTCATGCACTTAACAATGTTATATCTGTCTTTTCTTGAATTGAATTTTCTGAGAATATCGTCAACCGGGTATTCTCCACTTACAAGCAGCATCTGTCTTGCAGGGAAAATAGACCTGTACAGCCAGTTGGACGCCACCGCCCATAAAAAGGACAGCACCAATTGAATTCCAAATACCTTTAGAATGGGAACGACCGGTACTACCCAGTTTCTCATAAGTGATATCTGGAAATAAGAAATAACATTAACCATGAAAAGGGCGAAAATCTGAGACAGGAAAATATCCATCGACTTAAGATATCCTATCTTCAGTCCACCGTAGGTATTTGAGAAAAACAGCATTAAAAGAAAATAGATGAAAATTACAAGAACATGTCCCCAAAAGTGCAGTTTAAGACCGCTGCTGACCATATAGCCGTCAACATTTATTCTGGGCATGGACACATATGAAGGGTAATAGATTTTAAACCAGAACCACCCGTAAACCAGTGTCTGAAGAATAATACCTATGGTCCCCAAACATAATACAAATACTCTTTTTATTGATTCAATCTGTTTCATACAATATCCCTTTGCAATACTCACAGTCTGCGCATTGTTGCTCTGATGCTCCAGGCTGCCAGATAACAAGCACTTGAAATCACTGAGAGATGTGCGATCTTTCTATATAATCCCCAAATTCTTTTAATCGCCTTGAATTTATTGGAGGACAGCGACCTGGCAGGTCTTCTGTAGACCACCAGTACTTCATCCAGTCCCCTTGCAGTTATTCCCTGCATAAGAATTGTCCACCAGGTTGCGGTGTCCTCACTCTCTATAAGCGGCATGTGTACCAGCTTTTTATCAACCTTTTGAAGGTCAATAAGAACAGTGGATGTAAAAATTATCGTCCGTGACAAAGCCTGCCTGAATCCCAGGGAATCGGGCACATGTACCACCTTGCCCGTAGGATTGGCATCCTCATCTCCAAATTCATATGCCGTGAAGGCGAAACCCGCTTTCTTTTCCTCCATAAAGCGAATTTCCTTTTCAAGTTTGTCCGGATACCATATATCATCTGCGTCGAGAAAGGCAATATATCTTCCCTTTGCAGCATCAATTCCCGTATTTCTGGCTGCGGCAGCTCCCTGATTCTCATCCATACGGATAAGTACAATTCTGTCATCAGATTCGGCAGCCCTTCTGATTATATCCGCACTGCCGTCAGGAGAAGCATCATCAACAAGTATCAGCTCAAAATCACTGTGAGTCTGGGCCTGAACCTGCTTAATGGTCTGACCTATGTAATTCTCCGCTTTGTAGACCGGGACAATTATACTAACTTTAGCCATCAGATCTCTTCCTTAACGATATAAATAGGTCTGTGCTTAACCTCGAGATATGTCTTGCTGAGGTACTGTCCGACTATACCCAGGCAGAAGAGCTGAACTCCGCTGATAAGGCTAATTATGCATACAAGTGACGGCCATCCGCTTGTGGGATCACCAAAAACCATCTTGCGCACAATAGTGACAATGATCAGAATCACTGCCAGTATGCAGAATACCACTCCCAATATGGATGCCACTGCAAGCGGAACCGTGGAAAAAGCAATTATTCCATCAAGTGCATAAACAAACAGCTTCCAGAAGGACCATTTGGTCTCCCCCTTCTTGCGCTCAATATTCTCATACTCCAGCCATTTGGTCTCAAAGCCTACCCAGCCGAAAATTCCCTTGGAAAATCTGTTATATTCCTCCATGGAAAGAATTGCATCCACAAATTGTCTGGTCATAAGTCTGTAATCTCTTGCACCATCCACAATTTCCGTTCTGGACATTTTGTTTATAAGGCTATAAAATCTGCGGGCAAAAAATGATCTGATCGGCGGTTCACCTTTTCTGGTAACACGTCTTGTAGCCACGCTGTCATACCCGTCATTTACGATATATCCATACATTTCCGGCAAAAGTGCAGGCGGATCCTGCAGGTCACAATCAAGCATAACCACAAAATCGCCTTTGGATTTCTGAAGACCTGCATAAATTCCGGCTTCTTTTCCAAAATTCCTTGAGAAGTTTATGAGATGAACTCTCTCATCCTCCTCATGAAGCTTCTTAACCTCTCTGACCGTGCCGTCCTTTGAGCCGTCATTTACATATATTATCTCAAACTCAACATCCTTGCTCTTGAAAAAGGCTTCCGTTTTCAAAAGCTCATTGTAGAAATCACGGATGTTTTCCTCTTCGTTATAGCATGGAACTATTACGCTAAGCAGTTTCATTATTATCTCTCCGCTCTCATCGGATTATTTAAAAAGTCATCATATGCAAGTCTTATTCCGTCTTCAAGTTCCGTCTTGTATGTCCAGCCAAGTCCTGCTGCCTTGGACACATCAAGAAGCTTTCTGGGAGTTCCGTTGGGCTTTGTTGTATCCCACTCAATCTCTCCTTCATAGCCGACAACTTTTGCGATCGTCTCTGCAAGTTCCCTGATAGTAAGCTCTTTTCCGGTACCTGCATTAACGGTCTCATTACCGCTGTAGTTATTCATAAGGAAAACACAGAGGTTTGCAAGATCATCCACATAGAGGAATTCTCTGAGCGGTGATCCATCACCCCAGCATGTTACCTTGGGAAGTCCAGCCTCTTTAGCCTCATGGAATCTTCTGAGCATAGCAGGAAGAACATGAGAATGTGTAGGATGGTAATTATCATTAGGTCCGTAAAGATTTGTAGGCATTACTGAAATATAATCTGTTCCATACTGTCTGTTAAGGAACTCACAATACTTAAGTCCTGAAATCTTGGCAAGCGCATAAGCTTCGTTTGTCTTCTCAAGCTCGCTTGTAAGAAGGCAGCTCTCCTTCATGGGCTGAGGTGCCATACGGGGATATATGCATGATGATCCCAGGAATTCCAGCTTCTTACATCCGTTCTTCCATGCAGAATGGATAACATTCATCTCAAGAATCATATTGTCATACATGAAATCTGCAAGTGCACTCTGGTTTGCTTCGATTCCGCCAACCTTTGCTGCAGCAAGAAATACATACTCAGGTTTCTCCTGTGCGAAAAACTCCTCAACTGCATCCTGTCTTGTAAGATCTAGTTCCTTATGTGTACGGGTAATAATATTTGTATAACCCTGTCTCTCAAGTTCTCTTACAATTGCAGAACCAACCATTCCTCTGTGTCCTGCAACATATATCTTTGCATTTTTTTCCATTTGTCTGTCTCCGTTTTACTACTTAAAATATAACAATACCTTATTTTACTCTATTAATAGGAATATTTCCACCTACTCATGCGCCGCAAAGCCTTGCTCAAGTCCCTCACCAAGAAGGGTAAAGCCATCTGCCGAAGGTGCTGAAGGGAATGGATCATATCCGGTCCTGTCACCCTCTCTGGGATAGTAGAAGGTTATTCCGCCAATCTCTTTACTTAAAAGCTCATACCTGTTGTAATCCTGCTGCACAACCAGATATGTGGCATTAAATCTGGAAATATCATCCCTTACAAGCATCGCACACTTATACATCACAAAGACAAGAATAACAACACCCACTGCCTTGTATATATAAGGGCTCTTTGCAAACTGCATGCGATCATACAGAAGGATCACAAATCTTCCAAAAAGAATCGTTGCCGGAAGCCAGAGATAAATACAGCCATATCTTATAAGCGGTGATGAAAACATCCAGTACCCAAGCGCCAGATAACATATTAGCTCAATGAAAAGGAAATCCGAAACAGACACGGATCTTCTGTGACTCAGATTGAATATCTTTTCTCCCTTTCCGCCTCTCTTCTCATAGCCCTTTGTCAGCAGATAATAAATAAAGCATCCTGCGAACACCGGAAAACCGATGATATCAAGTACCAGCATGACCTTATTAAACAAAGACAACTCTGCAATCCAGCCAGGAAGCCACTCTCCCGGGCTCAGATAATAGCCGGAAATATTCTGAATACCTCTTCCGTATGCGATTATCTCCCTGGCATCAGCGACAGCCTTTTCATAAGGCACCTTCCAGCTCACACTGAAAAGATCGATTCCTGTAAAGGGATAAACAAGCCATCCTGTCATTACCACATTTCTGAAAAGATATGGCAATACAACAATACCGCCCATTATTACGAAATAAAGAACAGGCTTTATCGCACCCTTTTTTCTTTTTTTGATAAGTCTGGCTATTGGATAAATTGAAAGAAGTACAAGCGGAGCTGCAGAAAGCTTTATGGTCATTGCACCAAGTGCAGCAATGCTTAAAAGTGCATGTGGCAAAAAGCTTCTCTCATGCATGGCATAAAGATCCAGCCAGTGAATTACAATATATAAAACAAGAGTGGTCATAAAGTAATCAGAAGCAGGTGAAACCATCTCATCATAAATTGTAAAAAGATAATATATTGAAACAAGTCTGACAAAATCAGACAAAATGGGATGTCTTCTTCGAACAATACCGACTATATCTATGCACTGCCATGCAAGCATAAGCGCAAAATATCCTGCCATTACGTGCATTGACTGCCCCATAAACCCAAAGCTGTACAGTGCCGACAGCACAAACGCAGCACTGTTGTACCCGAGTCGTAAATGCAGATTACCAAGTCCTCTGACTACGCCGTATTCTTCAATCCATCTGATGGACTGGGCATGATACAAATCCGTATCGTAATGCATCAGTCCATGGGATGTTCCATAAGCCATAACTACAAACACCAGAAGATACAGCCACAG